>JAUYGP010000316.1 GCA_030690515.1 Giesbergeria sp. | reverse complement strand
CACCAGGGTCAGGGCATCCGTGCCATGGTGATCAACACTGGCAACGCCAATGCCGGTACCGGCCAGGATGGGCTGCAGCGTGCCCGCTCCACCTGCGATGCACTGGCCGCCCAGTTGAGCATCGCCTCCACACAGGTGCTGCCGTTCTCCACGGGCGTCATCATGGAGCCTCTGCCGGTCGACCGTATTACCGCCGGGCTGCCAGCCGCCATTGCTGATGCGCGGCCGGACCATTGGGGCCGTGCAGCCGAAGGCATCATGACCACCGATACGGTGGCCAAAGCGTTCAGCACCCAGGTGTCGTTCGGGGGCGCCACGGTCTCGGTCACGGGGATCAGCAAGGGCGCTGGCATGATTCGCCCGAACATGGCTACCATGCTGGGTTTTCTGGCGACCGATGCCTCTGTGGCGCCCGCCCTGGTGCAGCAACTGGCACGTGAACTGGCCGACCAGTCGTTCAATCGGATCACCATCGATGGCGATACCTCGACCAACGACTGCTTCATGGTCGTCGCCACGCACCAGGCGGGCAATGCGCCCATCACCTCATTGGACAGTCCCGATGGCCGGGCCCTCAAGGCGGCCATGTTGCACATTGCGCAGCAACTGGCGCAGGCTATCGTGCGGGATGGCGAGGGTGCCACCAAGTTCATTACGGTACGTATCGAGGGCGGCAAGACCAGTGAGGAATGCCGCAAGGTGGCCTACGCGATTGCGCATTCGCCATTGGTCAAGACCGCTTTCTTTGCCAGCGACCCGAACCTGGGTCGCATCTTGGCTGCCGTGGGCTATGCCGGTATCGACGACCTGGATCAGACGGCCATCGACCTGTACCTTGACGATGTCCATGTTGCGACAAAGGGTGGGCGTAATCCCGCTTACCGGGAGGAAGATGGCCAACGCGTCATGCAGCAGAGCGAAATCACGGTGCGCGTGTTGCTGGGCCGTGGCGACGCCGCAGACACGGTGTGGACCTGCGACCTGAGCCATGACTATGTCACCATCAATGCAGATTATCGCTCCTGAATTGATAGCTGATTGCGCTTGATGGATAAGCGCTGGATACCGAAATGAACGATAGATTTGATCATCTGATGATGCGTGCAGAGCAACTCATTGCACGCATCGAGTCCGTGTTGCCGCAGCCCTTGAGCGCGCCCGACTGGTCGGGATCCATTGCCTGGCGCTACCGCAAGCGCAGCAGCGGCCACGGCACGTTGGAGCCCGTGCGCCATGTGGCTGCGATGCAGCTGGCGGATCTGAAGGAAATTGACGGCCAGAAGGAAAAGATCGAGCGCAACACGCGGCAGTTTGTGGACGGGCGCGCAGCCAACAACGTACTTTTGACCGGCGCGCGCGGGACCGGAAAGTCCTCGCTCATCAAAGCCTGCCTGAATGCTTATGCACCGCAGGGTTTGAGGCTGATCGAAGTGGACAAGGCCGATCTCACCGATTTGCCGGACATTGTGGACGTGGTGGCAGGTCAGCCCGAAAAATTCATTGTCTTTTGCGATGACTTGAGCTTCGAAGATGGTGAGCCAGGCTACAAGGCCCTCAAGTCCATTCTGGACGGCTCGGTGGCTGCCGCGACGCCCAACGTGCTGATCTACGCCACCAGCAACCGGCGCCATCTGCTGCCCGAATACATGCGGGAGAACCTCAGCTACACACATACGGACGATGGCGAGATACACCCTGGAGAAGGAGTTGAGGAGAAAATTTCGCTGTCGGAGCGCTTTGGTCTGTGGGTAAGCTTTTATCCCTTCAGCCAGGACGAATACTTGGCCATCACAGCGCAGTGGTTGGCGTCGTTGGGTGTGCCTGCGGCCGCCATCGAGGCAGCGCGCCCCGAGGCGCTGGTCTGGGCATTGGAGCGTGGCTCGCGCAGCGGCCGCGTGGCCTACCAGTTTGCCCGTGATTATGCAGGGCGGAACAGTGGCTGAAGCCGCGCCCGCACCACGCACGCACACTGAGGTGGCGGTGGGCATCCTGCTGCGCAGCGATGGCCGTTTGCTGCTCACCACCCGGCCACCCGGCAAGGCTTATGCTGGCTATTGGGAGTTTCCGGGCGGCAAGATCGAAGCGGGCGAGACCGTGGAGCAGGCGCTACGACGGGAGTTGATCGAGGAGCTTGGTGTCTCCATCGGCCCGGCGCAGGTCTGGAAAGTGACAGAGCACGACTATCCGCATGCCTTGGTGCGGTTGCATTGGTGCAAGGTGTGGGATTGGACGGGCGACTTCGAGATGCGCGAAAGCCAGGCCATGTCCTGGCAGCCCTGGCCCCCCACGGTGCGCCCGGTGCTACCAGGCGCCTTGCCCGTGCTGGACTGGCTAGCACAGGAACGTGGTGTACCGTTTGATCCTGAAATACTATTAAAAATATAGCTACTAACGATTTATGGGAAAGCGTTAGAGCCGTATTTCACTCAAAATTTTCTCGGAGATCACCCCGGAGTGCTTCATCGGGAGGTGTCTCGGCAGGGACGCGAAACCCCTCACTCGCCCAGGCGCCCAAATCCATTTGCTTGCAGCGTTCGCTGCAGAAAGGGCGCCAGGGATTTTGGGTGCTATAGAGGCTGGGGCCGCGGCATGCGGGGCAGGCCACCTGGCGTGCGGGTGAAGAAATGGTGGGCGGCTGGGATGGCATGGTTCCGCAGCGCTCTCAGGCGCACAGGGTCAGTTCAAAAACGGCGTCGTCGGTGCTGGCCTGCAAATGCCCATCGGGCTGCTGCTGCATCAGGCGCACCGAGACCATGAGTCGGTTGCCGCTGATCTCGGGAACCAGCCCGAGTGCGGGGTCGATGCGCAGTCGCAGCAGCTGGAAGGTGCGGCCCTGGGGCAAGTTTTGCTGCAGTTGCCCCCGTTCGGCGGCCACCTTTTGGGCCACGCCGGAGTCGCGCAACAGCTTGAGCAGCAGAAAGATGGATTCAGCCAGCGGGGCCAGCGCACTGACCCAGCCTTCAAGCGCCTGCTGCCGCTCGGCGGCGGGGCGGTGTTGCCAAGCGGCATAGCTGGGCAGGTCGAAACCGCAGGTGCCTCCTGGAATACCGGCACGGCTGCGAATGGCCATAAGCCAGTCGTTTTCGGTCAGCGGTTGGCCTGTCTTTCCGACTTGGGTGTTCAGGCTGGTAAAACAGCGGTCGAGCTGAGCCACGATGCCGTCCAGCGCTGCTTCCGAGATCGCAGGGTTACCGCGGTAGCTATCTAGTAGATGTTTCTGTTTTTCGATGTCCTTGAGTACATCTGACTTGAGGTCGGCACGGGCGGCAACGTCCATGATCTCGAAGATGGTGGTCAAGGCGAAGTGGTGATCCAGCGCTGCGGTGCGCGCGATGAGTTCGCCCAGCCGCCGGAACAGCAGTTCCAGCCGCAAATAGGTGCGAATGCGTTCGTTGAAGGGGTATTCGTAAAGAATCACGCTGCCAGGTTCCGGGTGGGAGGCTGCCCCGTGGGGCGAAGGAGGCTTTTCGGGGTTGCACCGCGCATCCATGACCTGCCGAGGTAGCGTGGCATAGACGGATGCGCTTTTTTCATGTGGATCGCAAGCATGTTCTACGGGTTGCTTCCAGGGCGTTCATCATAGCCCGAACCGCGTAGCGAGCGCGTCCACCTGGGATTGCAGGGCGTCCAGGGACAACAGGTCGTTATAGAGGACTGCATCGGCTGCCCTGCGCCGATCCGAGCGGCTGGACTGCGCTGCAATGATGCCTTCGATGGTTTTCCGATCCAGGGCATTGCGTGCCATGACGCGGTTGATCTGTGTTTCGATCCGGCAATCGACCACCACCACCGCATCCAGCTGGCGCGGCCAGTGCCCCGATTCGACCAGTAAGGGGATGTCAAACACCAGCAAGCGACGCCCTTGGGTTTCAGCAGCGCGTGCGCGGTGCTCGGTGCATTGGGCGACCAGTGGATGAACAATAGCCTCTAGTTGTTTGCGCGAAGCAGGTCTGGAAAAGGCGAGATCCCGCATGCGCGGGCGGTCCAGGGCGCCGCTGGCGTCCATGTATTCCGGCCCAAAGGTTTGAACGATGGAGGGCATGGCCAGCCCGCCGGGTTGGGTCATCTCGCGGGCAATCTCGTCCGCATCCAGGAGGGCTGCCCCCCGGTTGACCAGCAGGCGGCCCACCGTGCTTTTTCCGCTGCCAATGCCGCCGGTCAGTCCTAGACGCACAGAGGATGTTGGTGCGCGGATCACAGGCCCAGGGACTTCAGCAGGCTGTCCAGAATGGCCTGAGGGCCAAAAACCATACCGAGAAAGCCCGCACCAGCCAGAAAGGGCCCGAAGGGAACGTAGCCGCCCTCACGCAGATTGCTGGCGAATTTAAGCGCGATACCTACGACGGCGCCCACCACGGAGGCCATCAGGATCAAGGGAACAAGGGCTTGCCAGCCAAACCAGGCGCCCAGTGCAGCAAACAGCTTGAAGTCGCCATATCCCATGCCTTCCTTGCCGGTGGCCAGCTTGAACCCCCAGTAAACCAGCCACAGCGACAGATAGCCCGCCACGGCACCTATCACCGCGTTGAACAGCGGTACTTCGATCCACTGCAGGGCCGATGCCAGCAGTCCTGCCCATAGCAGCGGCAGGGTCAAATCGTCGGGCAACAGAGTGGTATCCCAGTCAATGAAAGCCAGAGCAACCAGCATGGCGGAATAGAAGCACCACGCCAGACCCGTTGGCGTAGCGCCCCAGTGCTGCACGCAGAAGAAAAACAGCGTTGCGGTGAAGAGCTCCACCATGGGATAGCGGGCGCTGATACCCACGCTGCACGAGGAGCAGCGGCCCCGCAGGAAGACGTAGCTAAGCACCGGGATGTTCTCGTACCAGCGCAACTGGTGCCCGCATGCCTGGCAGCGGGAACGAGGTCGAGACAGGTTGAAAACCTCAGGCGGTGTCACCGCAGGGGCCTGAATGCCGACCGTGGCCGCATAGTCGGCGCATTCAGCCGCCCATTGGCGCTCCATCATTTTGGGAATGCGGTAGATCACAACATTCAGGAAACTGCCCACCAGCAATCCCAGGATGCCCGCCAATGCGGCATCCGACCACGGTGCCAGCAACATCAGACGACCTGACCCAGCTTGAAAATTGGCAGGTACATCGACACCACAATGCCACCAATCAAGGTGCCGAGGAACACGATGATGATGGGCTCCATCAGACTCGAGAGCCCGGCAACCATTTCGTCGACTTCAGCTTCGTAAAAATCGGCCGCCTTGCCCAACATGTGGTCGATGGAGCCGGACTCTTCACCGATGGCACACATCTGTATCACCATGGAGGGGAATACGTTGGCATTGCTCATGGCGGCGGTCAGGCTTGTGCCGGTAGACACTTCCTGCTGGATTTTGTCGGTCGCCATGGCGTAGACCGAGTTACCGGCGGCACCGCCGACGGAGTCCAGCGCTTCGACCAAGGGAACACCGGCCGCGAACATGGTGGAGAGCGTGCGTGTCCAGCGCGCCACAGCGGACTTGTTGATCAGGTCGCCAAAAATCGGAATGCGCAGTAGCAACCTGTCCATAAACATCTGCATTTTTTCATTGCGCTTCCACGCTTGCATGAAAAAGTAGAAACCACCACCGATCACACCAAAAATCAGCCACCACCATTTGACGAAAATTTCGCTAATACCCATCACGAACAGGGTAGGCGCCGGCAGATCGGCACCAAAGGAGGTGAATACCTCCTTGAAGGCTGGAATCACGAAGATCATGATCACCGTCACTACGACAAATGCCACGATGACGACCGAAATGGGGTACATGAGCGCAGATCGGATCTTGGATTTGATCGCCTCTGTTTTTTCCATGTACATCGCCAGCCGATCCAGCAGGGCTTCCAGAATACCAGCGGACTCACCCGCTTCGACCAGATTGCAATACAGGCTGTCGAAGTACATCGGAAATTTGCGAAACGCCCCATTGAGTGAGGTGCCGGTTTCGACGTCGCTGCGAATGTCATTGAGCAACTTGCCTACGCTGGGATTGGTGTTTCCGCGTCCCACGATGTCAAAGGCTTGTAGCAGAGGCACACCAGCCTTCATCATGGTCGCCATTTGGCGAGTGAATAGTGCAATGTCCTTGGGCTTAATTTTTTTGCCCGAACGCATGCGGCGTTTCTTGATTTTCGTGGGAAAGACGCCTTGACGGCGCAAGGTAGCCTGTACCTGGTTTTCGCCCGAGGCGCGAATTTCACCACGAACGATCTTTCCGTTGCGGTCTTTGCCCTCCCACTCAAAGACAAAGTCCTTGATGCTCCGTGATGCAGCGGTTGCCATTGCGCTTCCTTGTCTGGTAGTTCTTATAGGTTGGTGACGGCCAGGACTTCCTCAAGCGAAGTCATGCCCTGCCGCGCTTTGTATAGCCCGGAGTCGCGTAGCGAGCGTACGCCCTCGCGCCGCGCTTGCTCAGCGATTTCCAGTGCGCTGCCATCGCGCAAGATGATGCGTTGGATGTCTTCGGTGATGGGCATGACCTGGTAGATACCGACACGCCCCTTGTAGCCGTTATTGCAGGCAGAGCATCCCACCGGCTTATAGGGCACCCAGGAGCCATCAATGTCTTCTTCCGCGTAGCCTGCATCAATCAGTGCTTCGTGGGGAATGTCGGCTGGTGTCTTGCACTGAGGACACAAGCGACGGGCTAACCGTTGTGCCGTGATGAGGATGACGCTGGACGCAATGTTGAACGGCGCAATACCCATGTTGCGCATCCGTGTCAGGGTTGTTGGCGCATCGTTAGTGTGCAGGGTTGAGAGGACCAAGTGGCCAGTTTGGGCGGCTTTGATGGAAATATCGGCTGTTTCCAGATCGCGAATTTCCCCCACCATGATGATGTCGGGATCCTGGCGCAGGAAGGATTTCAAGGCCACAGCAAAAGTGAGGCCCGCCTTGTCGTTGACATTGACCTGATTGACCCCTGGCAGGTTGATTTCAGACGGGTCTTCTGCTGTGGCGATATTGACCCCTGGTTTGTTCAGCAGGTTCAAGCAGGTATACAGGGACACCGTTTTGCCTGAGCCTGTGGGGCCGGTCAC
>JAUYGP010000159.1 GCA_030690515.1 Giesbergeria sp. | reverse complement strand
GTCGAGCTCGTCGTGCAGCTCGCGCAGCACGCCTACCAGGCCCGGGGAGTGGATGGTTTTCTCTTTGGCCGTCAGCGCGCGGCCTTCGCGCAGGGCGGCCAGCACGTTGTAGAGGCCGGTGAGGGTGAGGCCGGGGGGCTGGGCGGGGGCCCCCTCTCCCCGGCCCTCTCCCGCAAGGGGAGAGGGAGTGGTGCCGCTGGTCCAGGCCGAGGGGGTGGCTGTTACTCCCCTCTCCCCTTGCAGGAGAGGGGTGGGGGGAGAGGGGTCAGCGGGGCTGGCAGGCGCCAGCCCCAGCACGCGCTTGCGGTGCTGGTCGATCTGCTCGGCGAGGTGGGCGATGCGTTCGCGCAGCTGCGGGGTCAGGCCGGTGTCTTCGTCGGGGAAGGGGAAGGTGTCGAAGCAGGTGGATTTGCTGTAAACCGGTCTATCTTCCAGGGTGCCACCTGTGGCCAATGCCCAGCAGATATGCAATTGGCTGGAGAGGATGCCCAGAGAGAAAGCGTCGTCGAGCGCGACAGCAATCAGTTTGTCATCGGGCAGAATGCTGGCGTCCAGGAATTGGAAGACACGGTGTTTGGCAACCTGGCCGGTGACTATGAAACGATTGAGGCCGGACAGGGAGGCGCGCATCACCACTCGGGTTTCTGCAAAAAGCCACCACAGGTCACGAACTCTCGCGCGGTTGTTTTGTTCGCGGTCAGGTTTGACGCGCTCCAATAGCCATTGGTAAACAGACGGGTATTTGTCGCGCAATTCTTCTGCGCTAAAGCCATGAGTGTCAATGACCAATGCACCACGCGGTGTCTCGGTGAGATCTCGCCCGTTTCGATATGCGCGAATGATTGGAGGGTTGCCCAATGCGGCGGCCTCTGCCTTTGAAACGATAAAGCCTGCGCCGTGCGGGATGACCCCGCGATTGCCAATCTGTGCATTGGCCCGCAATGGCGTGGCAGCCGCTACATTCGCGCCTACCGTCAAATCAGCGTGCACCAAACCGGCTCTTTCCGTCAACGTGACCGCGACTTCGCCGTGTTCGCCGGGCAATTCTTGCGTGACGGCAAATGCAGAGCCTTCGCCCACGTCTGATGCCAGCACGGTCATGGCGATGCGCACGGCAGCGCCATTGGCGCTGTCCACCCACGGGTGATCGGGGATCGCCATGTGTAGATGGCAGCCTTTGTCTAGCGCCGTTTGCACCACACGGCGGTTGAAAACCATCGTCAGGCTGTTGGTGGTAATCAGCCCCATGCGCCGCGTGTGGCCAGCAGCCACTTGCGCGGCGGCGTGGTGCCACCAGAACATCACAAAGTCGGCGCTTTCCGGAATCTCGGGCCAGGCGCCGCGCAGGGCTTGCACATAGCCATCGCCCAGCGCATCGCGCATCCGTTTGTTTCCAATAAACGGCGGGTTCCCCACAATGAAATCGGCTTGTGGCCACTGCGCCTGCCTTGCGCCCACATACCGCCACTGCGGCACCTGAGCGGCTTCGTCGGGTACCTGTTCTCCGGTGACAGGGTGGGTTTTGAACGTGGTGCCGTCCCAGCGGCTCAGGAGCTGGCCCGCGTCGTCGTAGGCCAGTTCCTGCGCGTCCCAGGCCAGCACGGCGTCGCGGCATTCGATGTTGCC
>JAUYGP010000151.1 GCA_030690515.1 Giesbergeria sp. | reverse complement strand
AAACCGGTGTGCTGCAGGAAGCCTGGGTACACACGTCGCCCCACACCCGGGAAATTGCCCGGAACGCGGTAGATAACATTGTTTTCAAACCACTCGAAGCTGCGTTCGTTGGCCAGGTTATTCACGGCGGTGGGCGACTTGCGTGCATCGATGGGGCCGCCCATCATGGTCATGGACAGCGGCGTCTGCTCGCCACGGCTGGCCATCAAGGAGACTGCTGCGAGCACGGGCACGGTGGGCTGGCACACGCTGACCACATGGCAGTTGCCATATTTCGCCTGCAGGTGGCGGATGAACTCCTGGACGTAGTTCACATAGTCATCCAGGTGGAACTCACCCTCGGAAAGGGGCACCAGGCGGGCGTTGGTCCAGTCCGTGATGTAAACCTTGTGGTCGCTGAGCATGGAGCGCACGGTGTCGCGCAGCAGGGTGGCGTAGTGGCCCGACAAGGGCGCCACGATCAGCACCACGGGCTGGGTTTTGAGGTTTTCCAGCGTTTTCGGGTCATCCGAGAAGCGCTTGAAGCGGCGCAGCTCGCAGAATGGTTTGTTCAGTTCCACGCGCTCGTGGATGGCGACTTCCACGCCGTTCACTGGGATGGTCTGAATACCGAATGTTGGCTTTTCGTAGTCTTTACCCAGCCGGTAGATCAGGTCGTAACCGGCGGACATGCGCTGCGCCAGCGGCGTCTTCTGGAACGGCGAGGACGGATTGCTGTAGAGCTTGGAGGCAGCCAACGCAAAGTCTGCGAAGGGTTCCATCAAAGAGCGCTGGGTTTCAAAGATCTGGTAGAGCATGGGGCGAAATCCAAAATGTTGCAGTGCAATATAACAGCATTTGGTTACGAGCGTTGGCAGTAAAAGTACCAACCAAGCGTCACGTTGGTGACACAGGAACAAACTGCACCAAGACGAATGCTCGTTTTAAGTTGCTATAACAAATATAGCTGCAACCGATTGCCAATATTGCCTTATACGCCTTTTTTATCCAAATCCTTGACGATAGCCTGACTGACCGCCTGCCCCAATAGCCAGGCATCGAACGAGGTGCGGGACACCTTGCGCAGCGCCTGGCCAAACACTTCTTTGTTACCCAGGTACAAGCAGTGTCGAATGACGGTGTAGGCGTTGAATTTTCCGGTCGGGTTCTGTTCTTCGAAATACTGCTTGTAGCGTTTGACGGTGCCGACATTCTGGCGAAGCAGGCTGTTAAAGCGGGCGCGGGTGATGCCGGGAGACCAGACGTGGATGTCGTCCACAAAGCTATCCACCTTGTGCGCTTCAAACGCAAAGTCGCGGAAAAAATGCGTGGCAATCTTGAGGAAAGAGAACGCATCCAGCCCGCTGCTGGGCAGAGCGGCCAGGCGTGCCGTGAGTTGCGGGCCGGATTCGACCGTGGCTTCGGCTGTTTCGTCGGGCGCTTTGCGCAACTCGGCCTCCGTCTCATCACGGATCTGCCGAAACTCGCGGTCGGCCAGCTCGAACAGGGCCGACAACACATTGATGCGTCGCTTGAGCGGCCCGGGAATGGCTTTTTTGTACTTGATCTTATGGTCCAGCACGCTCCAGGAGTCCTGGATGATGGTGCGGATCTGCAGCTCAATGGGCCACGGCGTCAGCAAAGCATGGGCAGGCAAGGCGCCTTGCACAGCGTTGAGGCGCAAGTCCAGATGCAGGCCCTTGTAGCCAAACGATGCCTCGGTGCCTTCCACGTCACTGACCTTGTCCGTCACCTCGATCACATCGAACAGCGATTGCACTGCGGCCGCCACCTTTTCCAGCTCATCTTCGTACAGGCAGACCACACGCACTCCGATCAAGTCGCTGATGTAGTGACGTATCTCATACGGAGTGCTGCTCTCCTCCAGCGCCGCGCGGTACT
>JAUYGP010000145.1 GCA_030690515.1 Giesbergeria sp. | reverse complement strand
CTCAGATAGGCTGCAGGAATGTTGGTGCCGGCCTTAATGCGTGTCTGCTCCAGCGCGCCCCCAAAGAAAACCGTGTCGGTTTCGCTGAAAGGCACCCCAAAGCGAATACCGGCCCCAGTGGTGATGAGTTCGTAATTGCCGCCCTGGTCCTCGTAAGGCTTGTCGGTACGGTAATACATGTCCAGGGTTCGCGAAATACCATCCTTGGTGAAATACGGGTCAGTAGTGCTGAACACCAGCGTGCGCTTGAACTTGCTGGTATTCAGATCCACGCCCAGATAGTTGCCCGATCCAAAAATGTTTTCCTGCTTGATGGAAAAGGACAAAGACATCTTTTCCGCGCTGGAGAACCCTGCCCCCAGTTGCAGTGAGCCCGTCGGTTTCTCGGCCACCGAGATCTGCAGATCCACCTGATCAGGTGCGCCGGGTACTTCCATCGTTTCGATGTTGACCTCGGTGAAATAACCGAGGCGGTCCACGCGATCACGCGAGAGGCGGATTTTTTCCCCGTCGTACCATGAAGCCTCGAACTGCCGAAACTCGCGCCGGATCACTTCGTCGCGCGTGCGGTTGTTGCCTGCCACGCTGATGCGGCGCACATAGGCGCGGCGCACCGGGTCGGCCTGTAGCACCAGGGCCACGCGGCCGTTCTCGCGGTCAATCTCGGGCACGGCTTCGATGCGTGCAAACGCAAAACCAAAATTGCCAAAATGTTCGGAGAACGCCTTGGTGGTTTCTGCGACTTGGTCGGCGTTGTAGGGTTCGCCGGGACGGATGGTCACCAGTGACTTGAATTCGTCCTCACGCTCCAGGAAATTACCCTCCAGCTTGACGCTGGACACCACGAAACGCTCGCCTTCGGTCACGTTGACGGTGATGGAGATGTCCTGCTTGTCCGGCGAAATCGCCACCTGGGTTGAATCGATGCGGAACTCCAGGTACCCCCGCTGCAGGTAGTACGAGCGCAGAGTTTCCAGGTCGGCATTGAGCTTGGTGCGCGCATAGCGGTCCGACTTGGTGTACCAGCTCAGCCAGCCACCCGTGTCCTGATCGAACAGACCCTTGAGTGTGGACTCGCTGAAAGCCTTGTTGCCAACGACGTGAATGTCCTTGATGCGCGCGGTATCGCCCTCCACCACCGAGAAGGTGAGGTTAACGCGGTTGCGCTCAATCGGCGTGACAGTGGTGATCACCTCGGCGCCATAAAAGCTCTTGTTGATGTACTGGCGCTTGAGCTCCTGCTCGGCGCGGTCGGTAAGTGCTTTGTCGTACGGACGGCCGTCGGTCAGACCAATGTCACGCATGGATTTCTTGAGCACGTCTTTGTCGAACTCGCGCGAACCGACAAAATCCACGTCGGCAATGGTGGGACGCTCTTCGACCACCACCACCAAGACGCCGCCCGTAGCTTCCAGGCGCACATCCTTGAACAAGCCCAGGCCAAACAGCGCGCGAATCGCGGCAGCCCCTTTGTCATCGTTGTACTCATCGCCCACGCGCAAGGGCATGGAGGCAAAAACGGTTCCGGGCTCCACGCGCTGCAGACCCTCCACCCGAATGTCTTGCACCTTGAAGGGTTCCAGCGCCCACGCGGCCTGGGCAGCAAAAATCATGGCAGCCACAGCTGTCACGGTGCGCGCACCGAAGCGATTGATATGTTTTTTCATGAATGAAGCCGGTGCCACCAATGCGCAGGCATGGTGACCATAAGGTTAGCCAAAAAACCGGGAGATATCGTTGAACATGGCGATGGACATCATCAACAGCAGCACCGCGATTCCGCCGCGCTGCAAGTACGCCATCCAGGCGTCCGAGACGCCCCTGCCCGTCACGCCCTCCCAAAGATAATACATCAGGTGCCCCCCGTCGAGGACGGGCAGCGGCAACAGGTTGAGCACGCCCAGGCTCACACTGATCAGAGCCAAAAATGCCAGGTACTGCGTCAGCCCCATGCTGGCCGACCGCCCAGCATAGTCGGCAATCGTCAAGGGGCCGCTGATGTTCTTGAGCGAGGCTTCGCCAATGACCATGCGGCCCATCATGCGCAAGGTCAACACCGACACCTGCCAGGTGCGCGTGACGCCGCTCCACAGGCCTTCAAAAAGCCCGTACTGCACGGTGGTGAACTCTGGCCTGGCGCCCACATAGGCACCCACGCGCCCGATCTGTTCGCCCTGGTCCTGCTGTACCTCGGGCTGCACGTCCAGCGTCAGGGTCTGCGCACCCCTCTGGATGCGCCAGGGCTGCGATACAGGCTGCCCATCGCGCACCGAACCACGGATCAGTGCACGCAACTGCTGGCCATCAACCACGTCCATCGTACCAATGCGCAGCACCACATCGCCCTCGCGCAGGCCGGCGCGCTGGGCTGCGCCATCAGCCATGACCTCGCCCATCACAGGCCGTGTCCAGGGCCCCACGATGCCGATCATCTGCATGAGGCGCGCATCGGCTTCGCGGGTATCCAGTTCATTCAGGGCCAGGACCACCGTGCGCTGGCTTGCACCGGGGGTCGGCTCCAGCTCCAGCCGCACCGGGGTGGCCTCCAGCGCTCCACGTGTCAACAGCCAGCGCAGGTCTTCGAAAGACCGCACAGGCTGCGGTTCCTCGTCGCCCATGGCCGCATTGCGCACCAATTCGCCGCCATGCAGGCCTGCCGACTCGGCCACAGAACCGGGCACCGGACGGGCAAGATAGGCCATGGGCTCTTGCACCCCCATCCAGTTGACCGTGGCATATAACAGCATCGCCAGCACCAGATTGGCCACTGGGCCCGCCGCGACGATGAGCGCCCGCGAACGCAGCCGCTGGGTATTGAAGGCCAGGTGACGCTCCTCGGCGGGCACCGGCGCTTCGCGCTCGTCCAGCATGCGGACATAACCGCCCAACGGAAACGCTCCCAACACGAACTCGGTGGAAGACCCCTTAGGCTGCCAACGCAGCAGAGGTTTGCCAAAACCCACCGAAAAGCGCAGCACCTTTACGCCGCAGGCCACCGCCACACGGTAGTGACCGTATTCATGGACGGCAATCAGCAGGCCCAGGGCCACAAGAAAAGCAACAATGGTCAACATGCGTGTTCCCGTGAAATCAGGCGGCGGCGCCTAGTGTCCTGAGTTAGAAGTTAGTTGAAAAATAAAGATGTCGAAATCGTCGTCAGGCAAGGCGCAAACCACAGCGATAGCCGGTGCTATCGCGAGGATTTGCAACGCTGCATGGCGGCGATTCTCGGCATTTTTATGAAACATACTTCTAACTCGGGGCACTAGGGCCTGCACAACGCAGCGTAAGTGTTGCCGCAGCCATACGGGGCAGGGCGACGCCGGTGCATCCATTTGTAAATGTCTGCACGACTTGAATCAGGTCGGAATTGTTGAGGATTTCGCAAGCACGGGCAATTGAAAGGTATTCAAAAGGAAAGTGGGCATGACAAAGTTCACAAAGCGCGCTGCAAGTGCGATGCGTGGGGGTGACGGCCCATGCGTCCTTGTGTACATTGCGCCCTCGCTGAACCTCTTTTCAACCTACTTTTCCTTCAATTACATGAATCGTCGTGACCTGATCGCTCTCGCAACGCTGGCTTCTGGCATTAGCTCCGTTTCTCCCGTGTGGGCCCAATTCAACTTGGGCAAGGCCTTCGAGGCGGGCCAGGATTTAGCCAAGGCAGAGTCCATCACGGACGAAGATCTCAAGAAATATTTCGATCAAGTTGCCACGCAAATGGACGGCCAAAGCTCCGTAGCGCCCGCCAGCAACGCTTATGCCAAGCGCCTGACCAAGATGGTGACAGGCCTGCAAAACTACGACGGCCTGCGGATGAATTTCAAGGTGTACCTCACTCCGCAGATTAATGCCTTTGCCATGGCCAACGGCACCATTCGTGTGTATTCAGGCCTGATGGATCAGTTCACGGACGACGAAGTGCGCTATGTGATCGGCCACGAAATCGGCCACGTCAAAAGCGGCCACTCCAAGTCGCGCATGCAGGCGGCCCTGCGTACCAGCGCCCTGCGCAAGGGCGTGGAGTCCAGCAACACCCGCGCGGGCGCGCTGGCCAGCACCGAACTGGGCAATCTGTTCGAAAAGGTCGTCAATGCCCAACACTCCCAGTCGAACGAACGCGAGGCCGACGACTACGCCCTGAAGTTCATGAAGGCCCGTAAATACACACCCCAGGCTTGCGTGACCGCGCTGGAGAAACTGGCTGCGCTGTCGGGGGACAACTCCAGCAGCTTCCTGTCCACCCACCCCGCACCGAAGGACCGCGCCGACCGCATGCGCACGCAACTGGCGTGAGCGCTTCGCGCTGCTTGCCACAGGGCACCCCACCAGCCCGCCCGGCCCCTGCTAGGCCCGGCGGGTTTTGATGCCCACGCGCCTGGCGCCGGGACACGAGGCATGGGCCAAGGCTGCGCTACAGCGTAGCTTGCTGCACAAAAACGATGCTGCACGCCTCATCCCACGCGGCGTCTACCACTTGCACCCCGTCCACACGGGCCAGCGCGGGGCCATGATGAGCCCAGTCGATCAAGGCCTGCACCGCCGGGGCTGCGCCATGCGCCAGGGCCTCCACACTGCCGTCCGCACGGTTGCGCACCCAGCCCGCCAGACCCAGTCGCTGCGCTTCCTGCGCCATGTTCCAGCGGTAGCCCACGCCCTGCACGCGACCGGTGATGCGCAGGTGGCGGGCGGCGTTGCCGTACAGCGGCGATGGGTGCATGGTCATGCGGACCATGATAGGCCGACCGCGCCAATGGCTACAGTCAGAGGCATGACAGACCTGAACACCTCGGACAATCTCACCTCCCTGGCCCGCCAGCTGCAGCAGTTTGCCGATGCACGCGACTGGGGCCCGTTCCATTCGCCCAAGAACCTTGCCAGCGCGCTCATCGTTGAGGCCGGGGAACTGCTGGAGCATTTCCAGTGGCTCACCGAGGACCAGAGCCGGCAGCTCACACCCGACAAGAAACAGGCCGTGGCCCACGAGATGGCCGACGTGCTGCTGTACCTGGTGCAGCTCTCCACGGTGCTGGACATCGACCTCATGGACGCAGCCCAGGCCAAGCTGCTTCTCAACGCGCAGAAGTACCCCGTGGACCTGGCGCGAGGCCACAGCCGCAAGTACGACGCGCTGTGAGCTTCAGGTACACTGACCGCTTCATGTCGTGCCTCCCTTTTCACACTACATCCGCTGCCGCCCCCATGGGTTGCATGATGCTGCCTGCGTTCACGCGGGCGATGGGTGCACGAATGATTACCACCACTACCAACGCGGCCACCTGAGCACGCGCAGGTGGCCGTTTCGGCAGCCACCTGGTGATCGCTCTCTTCTCCCCCAAGACGAATGAATGAAACCCAGCTCTGGCAGCTGGGTTTTTTTGTTTGTTCGTTAGCCGGAGAAGTCCATGTACCGCGATCCCGTCCAGTCCCTCGAAGCACCGTCGTTCCAAGCCGCTGTCGCCATGCGCCCCCTGCGCGTGGGCCTGATTGGCATTGGCACCGTGGGCGCGGGCACCTTGCGCGTATTGGCGCGCAACCAAGCGCTGATTGCGGGCCGCGCAGGGCGGGGCATTGAAGTGGTGGTGGTCGCGGCGCGCAATCTGGCACGCGCCGGGGCGGTGGTGGGCGCCGATATAGCGCTGACGAATGACCCGATGCAGGTGGCCACGCACCCCAAGGTGGATGTGGTCGTGGAAGCCGCAGGCGGCACGGGCCCGGCGCGCGAATGGGTGCTGGCGGCCATTGCCGCTGGCAAACATGTGGTCACGGCCAACAAGGCGCTGCTGGCGGTGCACGGCAGCGAGATCTTTGCCGCCGCCCGCGCACGTGGCGTGGCCGTGGCCTATGAGGGCGCGGTGGCGGTGAGCATCCCGATCGTGAAGGCGCTGCGTGAGGGCCTGACGGCCAACCGCATCGAGTGGGTGGCAGGCATCATCAACGGCACCACCAACTTCATCTTGAGCAAGATGCGCGACGAGGGCGTGGACTTTGCGCAGGCGCTGGCCCAGGCGCAGGTACT
>JAUYGP010000138.1 GCA_030690515.1 Giesbergeria sp. | reverse complement strand
TTGATACCGCACTCGAAGCCTTCCTTGACTTCCTTGACATCGTCCTTGAGACGCTTGACCGAATCGACTTCACCCGTGTAGATCACCACGTTCTCGCGCAGCAAGCGGAAGCGTGCATTGCGATGGACCATGCCGGACGTGATGTACGAACCGGCAATCGTTCCAATCTTGGTGGCCACGAACACCGTGCGGATCTCGGCTGTGCCGATGATTTCTTCGCGTTGCTCGGGGGCCAGCATGCCGGACATGGCAACCTTGAGTTCGTCCACCGCATCGTAAATGATGCTGTAGTAGTGCAGATCAACATCATTGGCCTCGGCGTGCTTGCGCGCACCGGCGTCCGCCCGTACGTTGAAACCGATAACGATGGCCTTGGAGGCAATGGCTAGGTTAATATCGGACTCGCTGATACCACCCACACCGGTATAGACCAACTGCACCTTGACCTCGTCGGTCGAGAGCTTGAGCAGCGACTGCGACAGCGCTTCCTGCGAACCCTGCACATCAGCCTTGACGATGATGGGCAGCATTTTCACTTCGCCCGCCGTCATGTCGGAGAACATGTTCTCCAGCTTGGCTGCCTGCATCTTGGCCAGCTTGGTGTTGCGGAACTTGCCAGCACGGTAGGTGGCGATTTCACGCGCACGGCGCTCGTCGGTCATCACCATGAAGTCGTCACCGGCCTGCGGAACTTCCGACAGACCCTGGATTTCCACCGGAATGGAAGGACCAGCGGACTTGATGGTCTTGCCGTTCTCGTCCAGCATGGCGCGCACGCGGCCGAAGGTCTGTCCGGCCAGAACCACATCGCCCACCTTTAGCGTACCGGACTGCACCAGCACGGTGGCCACAGGACCGCGGCCCTTGTCCAACCGCGCTTCGATGACCAAACCCTTGGCCAGCGAATCCACCGGCGCCTTGAGCTCCAGTACTTCGGCCTGCAGCAACACCTGTTCAAGCAGCGTGTCGATGCCCATGCCGGTCTTGGAGGACACCTGCACGAATGGCGCGTCGCCACCGTATTCTTCGGGTACTACCTGTTCGATCACCAGCTCTTGCTTGACGCGCTCAAAATTGGCATCGGGCTTGTCGGACTTGGTAATGGCCACCACGATAGGAACACCGGCCGCCTTGGCGTGTTTGATGGCTTCCTTGGTCTGGGGCATGACACCGTCGTCGGCCGCCACTACCAGAATCACGATGTCGGTCGCCTGCGCACCGCGAGCACGCATGGCGGTGAACGCCTCATGACCAGGGGTATCGAGGAAGGACACCATACCGCGCGGCGTTTCCACATGGTAGGCGCCGATGTGCTGCGTAATGCCGCCCGCTTCACCTGTCGCCACCTTGGTGCGTCGGATGTAGTCGAGCAGCGAGGTCTTCCCATGGTCCACGTGGCCCATGACGGTGACCACAGGCGCACGCGGCAGCAACTCGACATCCTTGTGCTCTGCCTCGTCCTGGGTAAAGGCTTCCGGGTCGTCCAATGCAGCCACGACCGCCTTGTGGCCCATTTCCTCCACCACTATCATGGCGGTGTCCTGGTCCAGCGGCTGGTTCATGGTGACCATCTGGCCCATCTTCATCAGCGCCTTGATGACTTCCGAGGCCTTGATCGCCATCTTGTGCGCCAGTTCGGCCACGGTAATGGTCTCAGGCACGTGCACCTCAATGATACGCATCTCGATCGGTGCGGCGTGTGCGTGCTGACCGGAGCGATCGCGATCGTTGCCGCGTCGGCCACCGCCTCCGCGCGCTCCGCTGCGCCAGGCGCCCGCTGGACCGCGTCCGCCCGAGGTATCGCCACGGGTGGGAATACCTTTTTTCTTGGCCGGATCGCCTGCCCAGCTGGAGGACAGTTTGGCGGACTTGACTTCTTTTCCAGCGCCTGCAGCAGGTGCTGCACCGGCCGGACCACGCGGCGAGGCGCCAGGTGTGCCCGCGGGTTTGTGCAGTGTGCCCTTCTTCGCGTCCGCACCTGCAGCGCGCGCTGCTGGCTTGGGCTCTTCGGGCTTCTTGGCCACCAGCACCTTGGCAGGTGTCGACATCATCGAACGGATAGCGGCAGCCTCGGCCAGTGCCTTGCGGCGGCGCTCGTCCAGATCGCTGGCGCGCGCAGACTCTTCGTCGGCGCGAGCGCGGGACTCGGCCTCAGCCTTCTCACGTGCTTCAGCCTGCGCAGCCACACGGGCAGCAGCCTCGGCTGCCTGCTCGCGGGTGGCTTCCTTCTTTTCAGCCGAGGCCTGGGCCTTTTTATCGGCCTCTTGCGCTGCGTAGGCGGCAGCACGTTCAGCGGCTTCACGCTCACGTTGCTCGCGGGTTTCGCGTTCGCGGCGCTTCTCTACCAGTTCTACTTCCTGCTGGCTGATCAGCTCTGCCTGGTTGCGCGCTTCTTCCTCGCGACGCACCAGTTCAGGGTTGTGATCCTCAGCCGGAGCGGGCGTAGCAGGCTGCTCCTCGGCAGCAATGGCCGATTCGCTGACAGGCGCTTCCGCGTTTTCATCACGCTTGACGAAGGTGCGCTTCTTGCGCACCTCGAC
>JAUYGP010000135.1 GCA_030690515.1 Giesbergeria sp. | reverse complement strand
GGACGCGCTGTGGAGCGCCTTCTGCCAATCCCCCCAGGCCTATCAAAACTGGTGCCAAAACGCGCTGGGCTACGCACCGGAGCATTCTCCTGCCCAGGTGCTGGGCAAGAAGGCCCACCACAACGATGGACTGAGGCGCGCCTGGTACTGGGCCTGCCGGGAGGAAAGCATCGCCCCCCGCCACCCCAGCCGCCTACCCCTGCTGTTTGCGCTGGACGCCAAGCTGGCCATTCCCGACGGGTTTCACTATGCTCCCGGCACCCCAGACAGCGCACACCCGGGCCGCCCCCAACGATCAAGCAGCGTGCAGCACTTCGGCACCGACTTTTCAGACAATAACTATGGCGGCGGCTTCCAGGACTTTGGTGGCTCGGAGCCTTCGGGCGGCAGTGCCAGCGTCAGTGGTATCAGCGTTGGTGGCGACGGTGATTCTGGCAATGACGGCGGCGATTGAAACATCAAAATCCATAGCTGCTAGCGCTTTACTGATAAGCGTTACAAGGTATTTTCTTTGATAATTTTGGCGATTCGCCCTAAGATGCCGTTCAGCGTGACGCCTTCGCCCACGGCCCGAGGAAGCTGACATGAACACTCTGCCCGACCTGATTGCACCTACTGCCCACGATGTCGTGGAGGCGGCCCACAAGCTCAAGGGCATCGCGCACCGCACGCCCGTGCTGCGCTCGAACTCGATCGATGAAATGCTGGGCGCGCAACTGTTCTTCAAATGCGAGAACCTGCAGCGCACCGGTGCCTTCAAGTTTCGGGGGGCCTTCAATGCCCTGACCCAGCTGGACGATGACCAGCGCGAACGCGGCGTCATCACTTTTTCGGCCGGAAACCATGCGCAGGCCATCGCACTGGCAGCGCGGCTGCTGGACATCCCGGCACTGGTGCTCATGCCCGACGATGCACCCACATCCAAAATGGCCGCCACGCGTGAATACGGCGCCCAGGTACTGACCTATGACCCCGCCACCGAAGACCGCGAGAGCATTTGCCAGCGCCTGGCCATGGAGCGCGGCATGGTGCTGGTGCCACCCTCCGAGGATCGCCATGTGATCGCCGGGCAAGGCACAGCCGCACTGGAACTACTGGAAGAAGTACCCCGGCTGGACTACCTGTTTGTCGGGGTGGGCGGCGGCGGCCTGCTGGCGGGCAGCCTGCTGGCCACCAAGGCCGTGGCCCCCCTGTGCCGCGTGTATGGCGTGGAGCCCGAAGTGGCCAACGATGGCCAACAATCGCTGCGCGCCGGGCACATTGTGCGTATCCCGCTGCCGCGCAGCACCATTGCCGACGGCGCACTGGCGCCGGCGCTCGGGCCCATGGTGTTCGACATCATCCAGCGGGAGGCCGAAGGCATCGTCACCGCCAGCGATGAACAACTGGTGCAGGCCATGCGCTTCTTTGCACAGCGCATGAAGATCGTGGTGGAGCCCACCGGCGCACTCGCCCTGGCCGGTGCATGGCATGCCGGGTTAGATGTGCGCGGCTCCCGCGTGGGCATCATCATCAGCGGCGGCAATGTCGACCTGCCGCGCTACGCCCGCTTTCTGGCAGACTGAGAACCCTTGTTTCCGACCTTTACAAATCTTCCATGAGCAACGTCCACCTCATCGACCACCCCCTGGTGCAGCACAAGCTGACCCTGATGCGCCGCAAGGACGCCAGCACCAACAGCTTTCGCCGCATGCTGGGCGAACTCAGCACGCTGATGGCTTACGAAGTCACGCGCGACATGCCGCTGCAGGACATTGAAATCGAGACCCCGCTGGAGACCATGACCGGCAAGGTCATCGACGGCAAAAAGCTGGTGCTGGTGTCCATCCTGCGCGCCGGCAACGGCTTTCTCGATGGCATGCTCAACGTGGTGCCTGGCGCGCGCGTGGGCCACATCGGCCTGTACCGCGATCCGGCCACGCTGCAGCCGGTGGAGTACTACTTCAAGATGCCGTCCGAGATGGACGAGCGCGACATCATCGTGGTGGACCCCATGCTGGCCACCGGCAACTCGGCCGCCGCCGCCATTGACCGGCTGAAAAAACTCAACCCCCGCTCCATCAAGTTCGTCTGCCTGCTGGCCGCACCCGAAGGCATTGCCACCATGCAGAAGGCGCACCCGGATGTACCCATCTACACGGCAGCCATCGACCGCGAGCTGAACGACCACGGCTACATCCTGCCGGGTCTGGGCGATGCGGGCGATCGGATTTTTGGCACCAAATAGGCACTACCACTCACCCGGCAACTGACTCGAACTCACCGCTGTAGCGAAACACCTGCCCCAGCAACGGATGAGTAAGCCGGAAATCCATAGCGAAACGGTTGGCCCCCGTGCCGCGCTCCTCAATGGTGGTGTGGCCTAGCGCCAGCCATTCGGGGATGGGCAGCAGCCAACGGCCGAGCCGGACCACGAAGCGCACGCCGTGGTAGAGCAAGCGGCCACCCCGCACTTCGACGGCCATTTGCAGCCCCAGCCACGGGTTGACGTACTCGAT
>JAUYGP010000133.1 GCA_030690515.1 Giesbergeria sp. | reverse complement strand
CACATTTTGGAAGAAGGCATTGCCAACAAGGCCAGCGACATCGACGTGGTCTACATCTTTGGCTACGGCTTCCCGGTGCACCGTGGTGGCCCACTGAACTACGCCGACGAAGTGGGCTTGTTCAACGTGGTGCAGGCCATGAACCGCTTTGCCCAGAATCCGCTGGACGACGCTGCCTTCTGGAAGCCCGCACCCCTGCTGGCCCGTCTGGCCGCTGAAGGCAAGACCTTCAACTGACCGCAGGCCGTCGCACCATGGTCAAGAAACTCGCCTGGGGCCTGCTGGCATTGCTGCTGGCGCTGGCTGTTGTGCTGGGTGTCAACACCCTGCGCAAGGGCTCGCGCCAGCTCGACGTAGCGCCGCTACCCCTGCTGCAGGTGGATGAAGCGGGTGCTGCCCAGCGCCTGGCCGAGGCGGTGCGCTTGCGCACCATCTCATCGCTGGACGACCCGGGACTCAATGCCGACCAGTTCAAGCAGCTGCACACGCTGCTGCAAGCCCGGTTTCCCAAAACCCACGCCGCCCTGCAGCGTGAGGTGGTGGGCGAACTGAGCCTGCTCTACACCTGGCGCGGCAGCAAGCCCGAGGCGCAGCCCATCCTGCTCATGGCCCACCAGGACGTGGTGCCCGTGGCACCCGGCACCGAGGGCGACTGGAAGGCCGAGTCCTTCGGTGGCGAGGTGAAGGATGGCTTTGTCTGGGGGCGTGGCGCCTGGGACGACAAGGGCAACCTCATGTCCCAGATGGAAGCGGTGGAGATGCTGGTGGCCAGCGGCTACCAGCCCGAGCGCACCGTGTACCTGGCCTTTGGTGCCGACGAAGAAGTGGGTGGCCACCGTGGTGCCGAAAAGATTGCAGCCCTCCTGAAAGAGCGCAAGGTGCGCCTGGACTTTGTGATCGACGAAGGCCTGCTCATCACCGAAGGCATCATGCCCGGCTTGCAAAGCCCGACCGCGCTGATTGGCGTGGCCGAGAAGGGCTACCTCTCGGTGGTACTCAAGACGTCGGCCACTCCCGGTCACTCGTCGATGCCGCCGCCAAAGGGCAGCAGTGCGATTGCCATGATGAGTGCGGCCCTCCAGCGCATCGACGACAAGCAGTTGCCCGGCGCCATTCGCGGCGTGGCGGGCGAGATGTTTGCCACCATCGCACCGGAGATGAGCGGCTTCTCGCGTGTGGCCTTGTCCAACCTCTGGCTGTTTGGCCCCCTGGTGCAAAAGCAGCTGGAAGCCAGTGCCAGCACCAACGCCATGCTGCGCACCACCACGGCGCTGACCATGGCCCACGCGGGCAACAAAGAGAACGTGCTGCCAGGCCAGGCCGAGGCCACGGTGAACTTCCGCCTTCTGCCTGGGGACACCCGGGACCAGGTGGTCGAGCGCACCCGCGCCCTGGTGGCCGACGCCACGCACAACGGCAAGTTCGAACTGCATGCGCTACCCGGCGG
>JAUYGP010000120.1 GCA_030690515.1 Giesbergeria sp. | reverse complement strand
GGCCCCAGCGAGGACAGTTTTTGCCGGATTTGCAGCCCCATAGCCCGGCTATGGGGCAAAAAGACGGTGAAAAATGGACCGCTGCGGCCGATTTGCAGCCGACGATTTCCAAGTCCGACAGGCTCCTAGAGAGAAGCCCTGTGCGCGCTGCCCCCGCCCCGCCAGCACCCACAGAACAATAGCGACACCATCGATCAAGGAACCCCCATGAGCAAGGAACTGACCCCCGCCCAGCAGGAAGAAATCAAGGCGCTGCTGCTGGCACGCCGCAACGAGCTCCAGGGGCAGATGCAGCAGAACCGCGAAAATCTTGCGCCTCCCACGGCCGACGAAGGCGGCATCGTCCAACGCAACGTGGCGCGCGAGGTGGACCAGGCCCTGTCCGACATCGATACAGGCGACCTGGCGCGTATCGAGCGCGCCCTCGAAGCCCTGGCCGATGGCAGTTATGGCCACTGCGATGAATGCGGCTGCGCCATCCCGTTCGAACGCCTGAAAATCGAACCCCAGACGCAGCACTGCGTCGCCTGCAAGTCGCGCTGGGAACAGGCCCGAGCGCATCACTGAGCCACAGCCCCACTCATTTCACGCGGCGCGCGAATGGCGCATTCGCGGGCTGCGGTTGGAAGCATCGCATTCGTTGCACCGGGCCTACACGACACACCGACACTTCGACAACAGAGTTATCGCCATTGCGAGCCCCGTCACACCTGCGCAATATCTCTTTACAAAAACGGCCCGCTGTCTACGATGGCTCCGTGATGGTTGTATCGCTGCAGACGCACTGGAGCCTTGAATGTCCTACGTTTTCTTTGCCTGGAGCGATTCCTTTGTCACCCACTTGCCGTCTGTCGATGCGCAACACCTGCGTTTGGTGGATCTGATCAACCAACTGGGTGAAATAGTCATTGAGGGCGAGAAGATTGATGCCCAGGCCTATGAAGCCGCGTGCCAGGCGCTATTGCTGTATGCCCAAGTGCATTTTTCTGACGAAGAAGCCCACATGGAGCGCTGCGCCATTGACGCCAGGCATCTCGACCTACAACGCGCAGCCCACGCGGAGTTTGTTGGCGAAGCGAGAATGCTCATGGATACGCCTCGCCCCATCGATGCATCGCATGTGCACTTGCTGCTCAACTATCTGACGCACTGGCTTGCCTACCACATCCTGGGAGTAGACCAAAGCATGGCACGGCAAGTGCGCGCCATTCAGGCGGGAGAATCTCCGTTCCAGGCTTACGAGCAAGACGTCCACAACACGCAGGCCGGAACAGAACCGCTATTGAATGCCTTGAATGGTCTTCTGAGGATGGTATCGGCACGCAACGCCGAATTGCGCACCCTCAACCGCGACCTCGAGCATCGCGTCAAACAACGCACTGCGGATCTTGAATACGCCAACCGACAGCTGCAGATCTTCTCCAGCCAGGACGATCTGACCAACCTGCCCAATCGGCGTTTTGCCGTCGCCGCTCTCAAACAATTGTGGGCAGAGGCCCAGCGCTACGCAACACCCCTGGCGGTGCTGATGCTCGATGCCGATCGTTTCAAACCCGTGAACGATCGCTTTGGCCATGCCGTGGGCGATAAACTTCTATGCCAGCTGGGCCTGCGTCTGCGCGACGCCGTACGCTCCAGCGACATTGTTTGCCGCATCGGTGGCGATGAGTTTCTTGTCATCTGCCCGCGCAGCAATCGCCACGGAGCCACCAAGGCTGCGCAAAAAATACTCAGCAGCAGTGCGCCCCTGCTCACGCCTGAAGGAGACCCCTACTGGGATGGAAGCGTCAGCATTGGCATCGCCGAAATGATTCCGTCGATGTCCAACATCGACCAATTGCTCGAGGCCGCAGATCAAGCCCTCTACACCTCCAAAGGAAACGGCGGTGGCCGTCTCACCGTGACGCCTGATTGAACTTGTCTCTGGCCGTTGGATGTGCTCAATCAAAGATTTCATCGACGAGTAAAAAACTCTTTTCGCGTTCAACAGATACACACCCACGGCGCACTTGCAGGTTGGCCGATTGCGCTGAAGGGCACCGCTAATCAACCCAGCCCGGATCAATCCCTGGCCCCTTGGGTGAGAATGCAGCATGCCTTTCCAACCCGAACCCGCCTACACCCACGGGCAAGCCGCCCGCACCGCCGTTTTGCTGTGCAACCTGGGCACCCCCGACGCCCCCACTGCGCCTGCACTGCGCCGCTACCTGGGGCAGTTTTTGTCGGACCAGCGCGTGGTCGAGATACCCAAAGCCGTCTGGTGGGTCATCCTGCACGGCATCATCCTGCGTACACGCCCGGCCAAGTCGGCCGCCAAGTACGCCAGCGTCTGGACCCCCGAGGGCTCGCCCCTGGCCGTGTGGACCGACAAGCAGGCCAAGCTGCTGCGCGGCTGGCTGGGCGAAGCGGGCTACAACGTACTGGTGCGCCCGGCCATGCGCTACGGCAACCCGTCGATTGCCAGCCAGCTCGATGCCCTGAAGGCTGCAGGAGCAACGCGCATCCTCATCCTGCCGCTGTACCCGCAGTACTCTGGCACCACCACGGCCAGCGTGTTCGACGCCGTGTACGCCTGGGCCGGGCGCCAGCGCCATGTGCCCGAGCTGCGCTTCGTCAACCGCTACCACGACGACCCCGGCTACATCGACGCTCTGGCGCGCCGCATCGAGGCACACTGGCGCACGCACGGCCAGCCCGACCAGCTAGTGATGAGCTTTCACGGCGTGCCCGAACGCACGCTGCACCTGGGCGACCCCTACCATTGCGAAAGCCTCAAGACCGGCCGCCTGCTGGCCGAACGCCTGGGCCTGCGGGAAGACCGCTACCAGATCACCTTCCAGTCGCGCTTTGGCAAGGCCAAATGGTTGGAGCCCTACACCGAACCCACCTTGGTGAAAATGGCACAGTCCGGCGTGGGCCGGGTGGATGTGGTGTGCCCGGGCTTTACCAGCGACTGCCTGGAAACGCTGGAAGAAATCAGCCAGGAAGCGCGCGAAGCCTTCCTGCATGCGGGCGGCAAAGAGTTTCACTACATCCCCTGCCTGAACGACAGCCCGGAATGGATCACCGCCCTGAGCCGCATCGCGCAGCAGCACCTGTCGGGCTGGCCGGTGCAGCTCGAGAGCGCCAGTGCCCTGGCCGACGCCCGCGCCCATGCACTCGCCGGTGGTGCACCCTCCTGAACGAAAAATCTGTTTTTGATAGCTGCTAGCGCTTACCCAGTAAGCGTTAGAGGCAAAAAAGACCCAAACACTTCTACCCATGCCCGCTACCCCACTTACCCCTACCCAGTTGCGCCTGAGCATCGCCCCCGACAGCCTGGGCTTTGCCAGCACGGCCGATTTGCGGGACCTGCCCCTGCCCTGGATTGGCCAGGAGCGCGCCGAGGCGGCCGCCCGTTTTGGCTTGGGGCTGGAGCAGCCGGACTACAACCTGTTCGTGCTGGGCGAGGTGGGCAGTGGCCGCACGACACTGCTGCACCAGGCCATGAAGCAGGCGGCGGCGCTGCGCCCGGTGCCACCGGACCTGTGCTACCTGCACAACTTTGACGCCCCCGAGCGCCCCCGCGCCCTGCGCCTGCCTGCGGGACAGGGGCGCCTGCTGCGCCAAGGCATGGAGAAGGTCACGCGCACGCTGCAAGCCGACATTCCCAAGCGCCTGGACGGCGCCGACTACCGCGCCGAGAGCGAGCGCATCGAAAAGACCTACGAAACCCAGGAGTCGCAGGCCTTTGCCGCCCTGGACGCCCTGGCTGAAGGCTTGCAATTTCGCCTCACCCGCGAGGGCGGGCACATGGTGTTCACGCTCATCGGCCCCCAAGGCCAACCCCTGACGGAAGTCGAAGCCCGGGCCCTCCCGCGCGAACGCCGTGCCGAAATCGAGACCGCCGAACAGCAACTGCGCGCCGAGATCGCCCGCTTCCTCGACGCCACTCGCCCGCTGGAGCGCCAGCGCGACGAAGCGCTGGAGCAACTGCGCCGCCAGGTCACCAAACCGCTGCTCGACCATGAACTGCAAGAAGTGCGCAACAGCCTGCGCAAGCAGATCAAGGACACCGTCAAGCTGGGCCAGTGGCTGGACCAAATGCAGAAGCAGGTGCTCGACCACCTGGCGCTGTTCATCCCTGTCGAAGGCGCTGACGGCGCAGACGACGAACGCAAGGATGCGCTGGACGAACTGCTCGCCCACTGCCGCGTGAACCTGGCCGTGGACAACGACGGCCTGACCAGCGCGCCCGTACTCATCGAGGAC
>JAUYGP010000111.1 GCA_030690515.1 Giesbergeria sp. | reverse complement strand
ACTCGACCCGGCCCTGCGCGTCACCCTGCGCGCCGAACTCGACGCCCTGCAGCGCCGCCTGCAGGTGCCCATGGTGCTCATCACCCACGACCCGCAGGACGTGGCGGTGTTTGGTGGGCAGGTGCTGCACATGCGCAATGGGGTGATCGAATCGCAGGGCGGGGGCGATGCCCAGTCAGCCCCGCTGCAGCCTGCGCCACCCTGATGGGCGTTGCACCCCCCGGCCTACACTGGCGGCATTGACACCCTTGCGCGGTAGCAGCACACCACCATGCCATCGAACGACAAACGCATTGAACTGGGCGGCTCCATCTGGATGACGGTGGGCGGCGAGAACCTGGGCGGGGCGGGCCGCATTGCCCTGCTGGCACACATTGCCGAGTGCGGCTCCATCACGCACGCCGCCAAGGCCATGAAGATGAGCTACAAGGCCGCGTGGGATGCCATCGACACCATGAACAACCTGGCGGGTGAGCCCCTGGTAGAGCGGGTGGCGGGCGGCAAGGGCGGGGGCGGCACGGTGCTGACGCGCCGGGGGGCGCAACTGGTGGAGAACTTTCACCTGATCGAGGGTGAACACCGGCGCTTTCTTGCCCAACTGGGCGCGCAGGCCGACGCCATTGCCGACGATTTGCTGTTGATACGGAGAATCAGCATGAAAACCAGTGCACGCAACCATTTTGCAGGCCCCGTGACCCGCGTTCAGCGCGGTGCCGTCAACGACGAGATTGAAATCCAGGCCGCAGGCGGCCACAAAATCGTGGCCATCGTGACGCATGAGAGCGCTGAGGATCTGGGCCTGGATGTGGGCGCGCAGGCATTTGCACTCGTCAAGGCCTCGTCCATCGTGGTGGTGACCGATGCCGAAGGCGCAAAGTTTTCGGCGCGCAACCAGTTCACCGGCACCATCGCGCGCCTGGTGCCCGGTGCGGTCAATACCGAAGTCGTGATTGACCTGGAAGGCGGTGGCGCCGTGGCGGCCATCATCACCAACGAAAGCTGCCAGTCGCTGGCGCTGGCAGTGGGCGGCACGGCCACCGCTGTTTTCAAGGCCTCCAGCGTGATCGTGGGCGCGCCCGCCTGATTCCATTTCCAAATCACCCGCGTCGTTGTTGCTTCGCCTTGCCGTGCTGCAGCACTGTCTGCGGCTTCGCGCCTAGACACGAATGATTTGGAAATGGAATGAGGTGCAGGGCCGTCGCTCAGCGCTGGCGCTCGTAGCGCACAAAGCTGAAGGGCAGGCCGCTGGCGCTGGTGTGCGCCTCGCGGGCGGTTTCCAGCCACTCGGGGCCCAGTTCAGGTGCGAAGGCGTCGCCGTCAAAGGGCTGGGCAATCTCGGTCACTTCAATGCCATCGGCCAGGGGCAAGGCCTGGGCGTAAATTTGCGCGCCGCCAATCACCCACACCGTTTCAGACGACTCACACATTTGTAGCGCTTCGCGCAGGCTGGATGTGCGCTGCACGCCATTTTCATGCCAATCGGGCTGGCGCGTGATGACGATGTTGTCGCGCCCCGGCAGGGGCCGGAAACGCGGCGGGAGCGAGTCCCAGGTCTTGCGCCCCATGATGACCGGGCAACCGCTGGTCAGCTGCTTGAAATGCGCCAGGTCTTCGGGCAGATGCCAGGGCATGGTGCCGTCCTTGCCGATCACGCCGTTGGCGGCGCGGGCGTAGATGAGGGCGATGCGCATGCCTATACAGCCACCGGCGCCTTGATGGCCGGGTGGTGTTCATAGTCAACCACCTCGAAGTCTTCGAACTGGTAGTCGAAGATGCTGGCCGGGCGGCGTTTGATGTTGAGCGTGGGATAGGGGTAGGGCGAACGCGCCAGTTGCGTCTGCACCTGCGCGGTGTGGTTGCTGTAGATGTGGCAGTCGCCGCCGGTCCAGATGAAGTCGCCCACCTCCAGGTCGCACTGCTGCGCCACCATGTGCGTGAGCAGGGCGTAGCTGGCAATGTTGAAGGGCACGCCCAAAAAGATGTCGGCGCTGCGCTGGTAGAGCTGGCAGCTCAACGTGCCCTTGCCACCCGGCGTGGTGGCGGGCGCCACGTAGAACTGGAAGAAGGCGTGGCAGGGCATCAGCGCCATCTTGTCGAGTTCGGCCACGTTCCAGCTACTGACGATGATGCGGCGCGAGTCGGGGTTGGTTTTGAGCGTGTCGATGACCTGCTGGATCTGGTCGATGTGCCCGCGAGGGTTTTCAGGTGTGGGCGCGGGCCAGCTGCGCCACTGCACGCCGTAGACCGGGCCGAGGTCGCCATCTTCGCGCGCCCATTCGTCCCAGATGGTGACGCCGCGCTCCTTGAGCCAGAGGTTGCTGCTCGACCCGGTGAGGAACCACAGCAGCTCGACGATGATGCTTTTGAGGTGCACCTTCTTGGTGGTGACCAGCGGAAAGCCCTCGCGCAGGTCAAAGCGCATCTGGTGGCCAAACACGCTTTGGGTGCCCGTGCCGGTGCGGTCGCCTTTGGCTACGCCGTGTTCAAACACATGGCGCATGAAGTCTTCGTACTGCGAGCGGATGGGGCGGGTGGGCATGGGGATGTCTCTGCGGGACGATAAAAACGCCCGGAAAAGGCGCGGCGGCGTGGGCCGGGCACTATTCTAATAGTTTTGATGAAATAGGGCTCTAGCGCTTACTGAGTAAGCGCTAGCAGCTATAAAAAACAGAGCATTAAAGGTTTTGGTGGTGCGGCTTAGCCGCCCAGCACCCGACCCGGGTTCATGAGGTTCTGCGGGTCCAGCGCCTGCTTGATGGCGCGCATCATCGACAGGGCCACGGGCGACTGGTAGCGTTCGAGCTTGTCGGTCTTGAGCGCGCCCACGCCATGCTCGGCCGAGAACGAGCCACCGAACTGCGCCACGGCTTCGTACACGAGGTGGTTGACCTGGTCTTCCTGGTCGCGCAGAAAGGCCTTGGCGTCGCCGCCCTCGGGAGCCTGCACGTTGTAGTGCAGGTTGCCGTCGCCCAAGTGGCCGAAGTTGACCAGGCGCACGCCAGGAATCTCGCGCGCCAGCAGTGCGTCGGCGTGCTCGACGAAGGCGGGAATGTGCGAAATAGGCACGGAGATGTCGTGCTTGATGTTCAGGCCTTCCTCGGCCTGGGCCAGGGGAATGCTCTCGCGGATATGCCAGAGTTGGTGCGCCTGCGCGATGTTTTCGGCCACCACGGCGTCCTGCACGCAGCCCGCCTCGAAGGCGGTCTCCAGCAGGGATTCAAAGCGGGTGCGGGCGTGTTCTTCGGATTCGCTGTCGGAGTTCTCCAGCAGCACGCCCCACTGCGCTTCTTTCTGGTCGATAAAGGGCACGCGCAGCTGGGGCATGTGCTTGTCCACCAGTTGCAGCGCAAAGCGGCCCATCACCTCAAAGCCCGTCAGACCGGCGCCCAGATGTTGGTGCGCCAGGGCCAGCAGTTGTACGGCCTGCTCCATCGTGGCTACTGCGGCCCAGGCGGTGAGCTGGGCGGCGGGCCGGGGGTAGAGCTTGAGCGTGGCGGCGGTGATGATGCCCAGCGTGCCTTC
>JAUYGP010000107.1 GCA_030690515.1 Giesbergeria sp. | reverse complement strand
GTTCAGCGTCTCTACGGGATAGCCGTTGATCTCCTTGCTGCCGGATGCGGCCCCATTGGACTTCGCTTCCTCTTCGGCGGCCAGGGTTTCCTTGGCACGGAACTCGGCAATGATGGCTTCGCGCTCGTGCGTACGCTTGATATCCACGCGGGCGTTTTCAAAGTCGCCCACAGCCAAGCGGTTGAGCGCCAGGCGCGTGGTCAGCCAGACTTTTTCATAGTCCTGGCCTTCGTAGACCTTGAGGCGCTCGCTGATCAGCGCGGCGCCCACGGTGCCCATGAGCTTGCTGGGATTGGTCTTGGCCGTTTCTTCCCACTCTTTGACTTTGGTGTCAGCCAGCATGAAGGCGCCGGTGCTGTCGTCGTAGCGGCGGTCCATGCGCAGCAGTTCGCCGCGCTCCATGTTGTAGAGCAGCGCAGCCTTCTCGTCGGCCGTGGTGGCCGAGGCCTCTAGACGCGCCAAGGCGGCAGGAATGCCATTGGTCTGGCCTGCGGCTTGCATCTCGGAAGCCAGTTTGTCGTGGCTTTGCATGTTGGCGCAGCCGGTCAGGGCAATGCCCAGCACCAGTGCGCCCCAAAGTCGGGCGTGCGCCAATGGCCAGAATTTCATGGATGTCCTTGCAGTGAATTGAATGGGTCGACCAGGAAAGGCCCGGCCACCCCACCACAACTGCAGTCAGGCCGCAGCGCCGAGGATGCACAGGCAAGGGCTGCCGCATAGACGCCCGCGCCCCCTCTGGCGCGCCTCGGTTGCGCAAACGACATAGCCCCCGGCCGCTGGTGTCTGGTTCTTGGTGTTTCAGCAGCCAGCCGCAAATGTAGCAAATGCAACCCTTTACTTCTGTCTGTATCCCGTCCATTTTGTGTAAGAAGCTGTCTGCGACCGCGACGCATGCAGGCGCCGCGAACAGGCTTGAATCGCACGAGATCAGCCATGCGCCCGCTCCGTATTACGCCGCGCACCACCGTCCCCGGGCATGCCGTAGATCCAGACCACACGGTTCCCCGGCAAGCGCAACTGCGCTTGGGGCAGTAGGTCGGGCACCGCGAATTCCAGGCTCACCAGCCAAGACCCCGGTGCCATTTCGACCTGCGCCTTAGCGGCGGCACGGGCCATGCTTTCTGGGCGCTGGAACAGGTAAACAAGTTGGTAGCCGCTCCAGTCGGTGCGCCACATGTCGCCCCGCCGCACCTGCGCCCAGGGGCAGCGCAGCGCGCACAAGAAACGCAGGGGCCAGCTCCACTCCACCCCTTCCATGCGGGCTTGCGGGTACGCGCGGCGCAGTGCGCGCAGCCCATCGCCCAGACCACAACCGGCGTCGAGCGCGCGCGCGCCCGGCGCCAGCGGCACCTGGGCCGCCAGCCCCTGCAAAGCGTTGATCGGCGTGGGAAACAGGGGCGCATCGCGCCAAGCATTGAGCGGGTAGACCAGCGCCAGCAAAGCCAGCGGCACCAACCAGGCCCAGGGAGGCACCACGACGCCCCCAGTGAGGGCCAGTGCCAAGGGGAACCCGGCCGCGATCAGCCCGCGCCGCCACCAATTGCTTCCCAGCAGGCTGGCCGTCGCCGCCAGGGCGCAGGCCAGCAGCAAAGCCAGCACCGGCGTAGTGACGCGCTGCAACCCCAGAAACAACAACCAGGATCCACCCCACGCCAGCAGCGCGGGCAGGGGCCAGGGAGGACGCGTCAGCCAGTCCATGAACTCAGCGCCCCGCGATGCCCTGCTGGCACAGTGCCAGCGACAGACAAGAAAAGGGGCGGCGAAAAAGGAGCATGTCGATTCTGTTGCAGGTGACTCCGGGTGCAGGCGCACCATGCGCCGCCTCTCCTGGTTCACTTTGCCAGTGTAGGCCGACCATGGCGTTTTTGATGGGGCGGAGATGCGATCCGCGTGGCAAGGCGTGTGCAATGTCACGCGCAGGGAGTCAATGTCCGCGCAGGCGATCGAT
>JAUYGP010000105.1 GCA_030690515.1 Giesbergeria sp. | reverse complement strand
CGCCCCGAGAACGACGCCGACATCATTGCCTGGTTCCGCAAGGTGCAGCAGTACAACAACTACATGGTCGAGCGCAAGCAGGCGCGGCGCGACGTCAAGGGCGCGCTGCCCCAGGTGCTGGACAACGACAAATACTACGTGCAGTCGCGCATGGTCTCGCTGCTCTCGGGCCAGCCGGGCGTGCGTGCGCTGGATTTGCCCAAGCCGGTCAGTACCGACCCGCGCCCGTTCGAGGTGGTGGGCATTCCGCTGGCGCCGGGTTTCCATGTGGTGGAGATCGCGTCGCCGCTGCTGGGTGCCTCGCTGCTCGATGCCCGCCACGGCGCGGCCCGCACCATGGTTGTGCGCACCTCGGCGCTGGTCACCAACCTGGGCGTGCACTTCAAGCTGGGCCGCGAGAACGCCCTGGCCTGGGTGACCACGCTCGACAAGGGCCAGAGCGTGGAGGGCGCCCGCGTGCGCGTGTCCGACTGCAATGGCCGCGAGCTGGCCTCGGGCACCACGGATGCGCAAGGCGTGGCGCGCTTTGAGGGCCTGTCGTCCGACCCGCCGCTGTGCAGCGGGCAGGGCGACGGGGGCGACGCCTACTTCATCAGCGCACGCCACCAGGGGAGCGACGGCGTGCCGGACATGGCCTTCACCTGGAGCGACTGGCAGCGGGGCATCGAGCCCTGGCGCTTCAACGTGCCCACCAGCAACGATGTGCGCCCCGACGAGCGGGCGCACACCATCTTCGACCGCACGCTGCTGCGCGCCGGGGAAACGGTGTCCATGAAGCACCTGCTGCGCACCGAGACACGGGGCGGCTTTGGCCTGCCCGCGCAGGAGCCCGATTCCCTGGTCATCACCCACGTGGGCAGCGGCCAGCAATTCACCCAGCCGCTGGCGTGGCGCAAAACGGCCACCGGCGGGCGCAGCGCGCAAAGCGAGTTTGCGGTGCCACCGGCCGCCAAGCTGGGCGTGTACGAGGTTGCCTTGCACAGCAGCCGCAACGATGGGCGCAGTTTTACCTCGGGCCAGTTCCGGGTGGAGGAATTTCGCCTGCCCGTGTTCGAGGGCCGCGTGGGCCCGGCCGACAAGGCGCCGCTGGTGAATGTGCGCGCCGTGCCTGCGAGCGTGCAGGTCAACTACGTGGCCGGTGGTGCTGCCGCGCAGCTGCCCGTGCGCGTGTCGGCCCTGGTGCGCAGCAAATACCTGCACTTTGACGACTACGACGCCTTCAGCTTCAACCCGCCCCGAGGTCGCCAGCAAGGCAGCACAGAGGGTGAAGAGGAGGAAGCCGCCCGCCAGGCGCCGCGCGTGATTGCCGATAAGCTGCCGCTCACCCTGGACCGCAACGGCACAGGCCGCATCGCGCTGGAGAACGTGCCCCGTGCCAGCACCGCGCAAGACCTGCTGATTGAAGCCACCTATGCCGACCCCAACGGCGAGGTGCAGACCCTGCGCAGCACCAGCAGCCTGTGGCCAGCCGGGGTGCTGGCCGGTATCAAGACCGAAGGCTGGGTGTCGGCCAGCCAGAAAATTCGCTTCCAGGCACTGGCGCTCACGCCCGACGGCAAGCCCGCGGCCGATGTGCCGCTGCAGGTGCAGGCCATTGCCCGCATCACCACCAGCAGCCGCAAGCGCATGGTGGGCGGCTTCTACAGCTACGACAACAAAACCGAAACCAAGGACCTGGGCACGGTGTGCACCGGCAAGAGCGACGCACGCGGCCTGCTGCTGTGCGAGACCAAGCTCGACGAGCCCGGCGAGGTGGAACTGGTGGCCACCGCACGCGACAAGGACGGCAACACCTTTGATGCGGCCTCGTCCGTATGGGTCACGCGCCAGGGCGAGCTGTGGTTTGGCGGCGAAAACCACGACCGCATGGACCTGCTGCCCGAAAAGAAGAGCTACCAGCCGGGCGACACCGCCAGGTTCCAGGTGCGCATGCCCTTCCGCTTTGCCACCGCGCTGGTCACGGTGGAGCGCGAAGGCATCATCGACACCCAGGTGGTGCAGCTCAACGGCAAGGACCCCACGGTCAGCCTGCAGGTGCAAGAGGGCTGGGGCCCCAACGTGTATGTGAGCGTGCTGGCGCTGCGCGGGCGCCTGCGTGACGTGCCCTGGTACAGCTTCTTCACCTGGGGCTTCAAGGCGCCGCGCGAGTGGTGGACCGCCTTCTGGTACGAGGGCAAAGAATACGTCGCACCCACGGCGCTGGTCGATCTGAGCAAACCGGCTTTCCGCCTGGGCATGGCCGAAATCAAGGTGGGCAGCAAAGCGCACCAGATCAACGTGAAAGTGGTGGCAGACAAAGCCAGCTACCCCGTGCGCGGCAAGGCGCAGGTCACCATCACGGCCACCTTGCCCAATGGCAAGCCCGCCGCCCACGCCGAGGTGGCGTTGGCCGCCGTAGACCAGGCGCTGCTCGAACTCATGCCCAACACCAGCTGGAATGTGCTGGACGCCATGCTGCAGCGGCGCAGCTGGGGCGTTGCCACCGCGACCGCGCAGATGGAAATCATCGGGCGGCGCCACTACGGCCGCAAAGCCGTGGCAGCAGGCGGCGGCGGCGGGCGCAGCCCCACCCGTGAACTGCTCGACACCCTGCTGCTGTGGAACCCGCAGGTGCAGCTCGACGCCAACGGCCAGGCCCAGGTGACGGTGCCGCTGAACGATGCGCTCACCACCTTCAAAATCGTGGCCGTGGCCGATGCCGCCACCGGCCTGTTCGGCACGGGCAGCACCCAGATCAGCGCCACGCAAGACCTGCAAATCATCAGCGGCCTGCCGCCCCTGGTGCGCGAGGACGACCAGTTCCGCGCCCAGTTCACGCTGCGCAACACCACCAAGGCTGCCATGAAGGTGGAAGCAGCGCCCCGTGCCACGCTGCTGGACTTGAAGCCGCAGACGGTGGACATCCCCGCCGGTGAAGCGCGCGAGGTGGCCTGGAGCGTGAAAGCCCCGGCCCAGCTGGCGCAGACCCGCGTGCAGGCCCTGCTGTGGGAGATCGAAGCGAAAGACCAGCTGGGCGGCGCGCGCGATGCGCTCAAGGCCAGCCAGCGCCTGATACCGGCCGTGCCGCTCACGGTGCAGCAGGCCACGCTGGTGCAGGTGGACGGCAGCTACACCCTGGACGCTGCGCCTCCCGCTGATGCGTTGCCTGGGCGGGGCGGCCTGCGCCTGGCGCTGCAGCCCAAACTGGCCGAGGGCCTGCCCGGCGTGCGCGACTGGTGGGCCAACTACCCGTTTGCCTGCCTGGAGCAAAAAACCAGCAAGGCCGTGGGCCTGCGCGACGGCAAGCTCTGGCAAACGGTGGTGGCGCAACTGCCCACCTATCTGGACGGCGATGGCCTGGCCAACTACTTTCCGCCGCGCGAGGGCGACACCCACCGGGGGAGCGACACCCTGACCGCCTACCTGCTGGCGAGCGCGCACGAGGCCGCCAGCATCAACCCCGCCTTTGCCCTGCCGGGCGAGGTGCGCGCGCCCATGGAGCGGGGCCTCATCGCCTTTGTGGAAGGGCGCATCGAGCGCAATTTCTGGAGCCCGCGCAAAGACCTGGACATGCGCAAGCTCGCCGCCATCGAAGCGCTCTCGCGCTACGGCAAGGCCCAGGGCCGCATGCTGGCCAGTGTCACCATCGCGCCCAACCAGTGGCCCACGCACAGCGTGATCGACTGGATGAACATCCTGCGGCGCGTGCAGGACATCCCCGAGCGTGACAAGCGCCTGCAAGAGGCCACGCAAATCCTGCGCGCCCGCCTGAGCTACCAGGGCACCAAGCTGCTGCTGAGCACCGAGCGCGACGACTATTGGTGGTGGCTGATGCAGAACGGTGACGTGAACCTCGCGCGCCTCATGCTCGCCGTGATGGACAACCCCGACTGGAAGGACGACATGGGCCGCCTGGCCAACGGCTTCATCGCCCGCCAGCAGGGCGGCGCCTGGCACACCACCACCGCCAACCTGTGGGGCGGCCTGGCGCTCGAAAAATTCTCGGCCAAGTTCGAGGCCACGCCCGTCTCGGGCACCACCAAGGCGGCCATGGGCAGCCACACGGACAGCGTGGACTGGAGCAAGGTCGAGCGCATCAAACCCACCGATGCGGAAGGTGCAGCCCACCAGGCCAGCGCGTTTGGTGCCCCTGCGGCGCCCGGCATGCTGCGGGGCAACAGTATGTTCCTGCCCTGGGGCACTGCGGGCGGCAAAGAAGGCCTGTCCGTCACGCACCAGGGGCCGGGCAAGCCCTGGCTCACGCTGCAGTCGGTGGCTGCGGTGCAGCTCAAGGCGCCGTTCAGTGCGGGCTACAGCATCCAGAAAACCGTCACACCCATCGAGCAGGCCAACAAGGCCTTGCCCGCTGGCCAGTACACGCGCGGCGACGTGCTGCGCATCACGCTGGAAGTGACGGGCCAGGCCGACATGACCTGGGTGGCCATCACCGACCCCATTCCGGGCGGCGCCACCATTCTGGGCAGCGGCCTGGGGCGCGACTCCGAGATCGCCACCCAGGGCGAAAAGCGCAGTGGCGCAGGCTGGCCCGCGTTTGAGGAGCGCAGCTTCGAGGCCTTCCGCAGCTACTACGAATACCTGCCCAAGGGCACCGTGAAAATGGAATACACCGTGCGCATGAACAACGTGGGCGACTTCGCGCTGCCCCCCAGCCGCGTCGAGGCCCTGTACGCGCCCGAAATGTTTGGCGAGGCGCCCAACGCACGCGCACGGGTAGTGGCTGCGCCGTGACACCGTTACCCGCCGCCAGCGTTTTTGTCGAAGTGCGCTTCTGGCTGCTGGTGGCGCTCTCGGTGGTGCTACCGGTTGCCATCTACGCGGCGCTGCTGGTGCGCCGCGCCATCTCGCGCACCACAGTCGTGCTGTTCGGCCTGGTGCTGGTGTTCATTGCCGGGCTGGATGTGTACCTGCTCCAGGGGCTGACCAAGCTGGCCCGCATCACGCCCTCGCTGGCCGACGATGCGGTGTTCATCTCTGAGCTGTCCATCGCGCTCTACATCTTCCCCGTCATGTTCGGCGGCATCGGCGTCAACCTGGTGTCCCATGTGCTGCTGCGCCACCTGAGCGAGGCCGAAGAACGCTTCGACCGTGAACACCGCTGAGCCGCGCCGCGACCGGCGCACACTCTGATTGCAAGCAATTTCTCCATGCTCGACGACATCAAAAAAACCCTCTGGGCCACCGCCGACAAGCTGCGCGCCAACATGGACGCCGCCGAATACAAGCACCTGGTGCTCGGCCTCATCTTCGTCAAATACATCAG
>JAUYGP010000104.1 GCA_030690515.1 Giesbergeria sp. | reverse complement strand
GAAGTCGACAATGTCACGGATGATTTAGAAATGGAATAAGCGACCCGCAGCGATTGATCGACGAACAGACCTCCCCGGAGCACCATCCATGCAAAAGCACGCCCTGGTATTTGCTGCCCTGCTCGGTCTTTCCCTCTCCTGCGCCGCTGTCGATGTGAACCAGGCCACAGAGGCCGAACTGGATGGCATCAAGGGCCTGGGCCCGGCCACTACGGAAAGAATCCTCCGTGAACGCCAGAAGGCACCCTTCCAGGACTGGGCAGATCTGATCCGGCGTGTGGGCGGTGTAGGCAAAGGCAGCGCCGCACGTCTCTCCGCTGCGGGGCTGACGGTCAATAACAGCCCCTTCCAACGGGAAGACATGGCATCCACGATGCGCACGGCCCCCACACAAGACGCCCGCTGACATCGGTTTTTCAAGGATATCCGGCGGCACCGCGTACCCCGGCTGGACGCGCCCCGTAAAATCAATTCAACAACAGCCCGCAGCAGATCTTGCTGCGGCTTGGCCGCATTCTCGTCGGCCGCATCCCCTGTACCACTGTCAGAAGCATTCCACGGCCACAATGAGGACCCTCCGCGCATGCCCCTGATATATCTTGTGCTCCTGCCCTTTATCGGCAGTCTGCTGGCGGCCGTCATGCCCGCCAATGCGCGCAATGCGGAATCGACCCTGGCAGGCCTGATCGCCCTGTTCTGCGCGGTACAGGCCGCACTGTGCTTTCCGGCCATTGCGGAGGGCGGCGTATTGCGGGAAGAAATGATGTGGCTGCCCGCACTGGGCCTGAACCTAGTCGTGCGCATGGACGGTTTTGCCTGGATGTTCTGCATGCTGATCCTGGGCATCGGCGCACTGGTGGTGCTGTACGCGCGCTACTACATGTCGCCGTCGGACCCGGTGCCCCGTTTCTTCTCCTTCCTACTGGCCTTCATGGGGTCCATGGTGGGGGTGGTGCTTTCTGGAAACATCATCCAGCTGGCGTTCTTCTGGGAGCTGACCAGCCTGTTCTCGTTCCTGCTGATTGGTTACTGGCACCACCGCAAGGACGCGCGACGTGGCGCGCGCATGGCACTCACCGTCACCGGAACCGGCGGGCTGTGCATGCTGGCGGGCATGCTGGTCATCGGCCACATCGTGGGCAGCTACGACCTCGACCAGGTGCTGGCGGCTGGCCTGCAGGTGCGTGCGCACCCGCTGTACTTCACGGCCCTGGTACTTGTGCTGCTGGGCGCATTCACCAAAAGCGCGCAGTTTCCTTTCCACTTCTGGCTGCCCCATGCCATGGCGGCGCCCACCCCGGTCTCCGCCTACCTGCATTCGGCGACCATGGTCAAGGCCGGCGTGTTTCTGCTCGCACGCCTGTGGCCGGTGCTGGGCGGCACCGAACACTGGTTCTGGCTGGTGGGCGGCGCCGGCGTGTGCACCCTGCTGCTGGGCGGTTACCTGGCCATGTTCCAGAACGATCTCAAAGGGCTGCTGGCCTATTCCACCATTTCGCACCTGGGCCTCATCACACTGCTGCTCGGCCTGAACAGTCCTTTGGCCGCCGTGGCCGCCGTGTTTCACATCATGAACCACGCCACCTTCAAGGCCTCGCTGTTCATGGCGGCGGGCATCATGGACCATGAAACCGGCACCCGCGATATCCGGCGCCTGTCCGGCCTGCGCACCATGATGCCGATTACTGCCACGCTGGCCATGGTGGCCAGTGCGTCCATGGCGGGGGTGCCGCTGCTCAATGGTTTTCTATCCAAGGAAATGTTCTTTGCAGAAACCATTTTTCTCGATGCCGCACCCCTGGTGCGCCTGGGTCTGCCCATCGCAGCCACCCTGGCAGGCATGTTTGGCGTGGCGTATTCGCTGCGCTTTACCGTCGACGTTTTCTTTGGCCCCGCTGCCACCGATTTGCCCCGTCAGCCGCATGAGCCGCCCCACTGGATGCGTGTGCCGGTAGAACTGCTGGTCCTGATTTGCTTGGTGGTGGGCATGCTGCCCGCATGGTCCGTCGGGGTTTTTCTGGATGCCGCGGCACGTCCCGTGGTCGGCGGCTCCATGCCGGTGTTCAGCCTGGCGATCTGGCACGGTCTGAACACACCGCTCCTGATGAGCGTGGTAGCCCTGGTCGGCGGGGTCGTTCTGTATGCCCTGCTGCGCCGCTGGCGCAATGCGGGGTGTCTTGATTTTCCCCGGCTTTCGCACTACATCGATGGCCAACGTCTGTTCGAGGCCGCGCTGGCCCTGCTCTCCCAGGCCGGGCGCAAAGGCCGTCGTTGGCTGGGTACAAGCCGCTTGCAATGGCAGATGCTCTGGCTGGTGGCCGCCGCCCTGGCTGCCGGTTTCATGCCCCTGTGGACACACGGCCTGCAGCGGGGCGACCGCCTGATGCTGCCACTGTCCCCCGCCTTTGCGCTGCTCTGGGTGCTGGGGGGCGTGTGCGCCCTTGCAGCGGCCTGGCAGGCCAAATACCACCGCCTCGCGGCGCTCACCCTGTTGGGCGGAGCGGGCCTGGCCACCTGCATCACCTTTCTGTGGTTCTCCGCCCCGGACCTGGCCCTCACGCAGATTGTGGTGGAGCTGGTGACCACCATCCTCATCCTGCTGGGGCTGCGTTGGCTGCCCATGCGCGACGAAAGCCTGCGCGTGCCCACGCGCGCCGAGCGCCGCAGTACCCGCCTTCGCCGGATGCGCGACCTGACATTGTCCGTTTTGGCGGGCGGCGGCATGGCCTGGCTGGCTTTCGCGATGATGAGTCGGCCGTTTGCGCAAAGCACCTCCACCTTCTTCCTGGAGCGCGCGCTGACCGAAGGGGGCGGCACCAATGTGGTCAACGTGATGCTGGTCGACTTCCGGGGGTTCGACACCTTTGGTGAAATCGTGGTGCTGGGCATCGTGGCCCTGACCGTGTATGCGCTGCTGCGGCGCTTTCGCCCGGCGCACGAAGCCATGGACCTGCCGGCGCAGCAGCGCAATCTGCCCGCCGATCTGCAAACCGATCTGATCAACCCGCGCCATGCGACGGATACGGCCGTCGGCTACCTGATGGTGCCCGCCGTACTGGTGCGCCTGCTGCTGCCGTTTGCTGCCGTGGTGGCCGCCCACTTGTTCATGCGTGGGCACAACGAGCCCGGCGGCGGTTTCGTGGCCGGACTGGTGTTGTCATCGGCGCTGCTGCTGCAATACATCATCTCTGGCACCCATTGGGTTGAAGCCCACATGCCGCTCAGCCCGCGCCGCTGGATCGCCTTCGGTCTCTTGTGCGCACTGGCCACGGGCCTGGGCGCACTCACCCTGGGCTACCCTTTCCTCACCAGCCACACCGCCCACCTGCATCTGCCTGTGGTGGGTGAGATCCACGTGGCCAGTGCCATGTTCTTCGATATCGGAGTTTTTTCGCTCGTGGTGGGTTCCACTCTGCTCATCCTGACGGCCCTTGCCCACCAATCGGTACGCGGCCACCGCCACCATGCTCGCCTGGCCGAAGAAGCTGCGGCACGCGAGGCTCCTGCACAAGAAGAGGCCCTCTGATGGAAATCGTTCTCGTCCTGGCCATTGGGGTACTGACCGGATCGGGCGTGTGGCTGCTGCTGCGTCCACGCACGTTCCAGGTCATCATGGGGCTGTCCCTGCTGTCGTATGCGGTCAACCTGTTCATCTTCAGCATGGGGCGCCTGGGCCTGGCCATCGACAAGGAGCCCGTGCTGCAGCCCGGTGTGCCGCAAGACCTGCTGCACTACGCCGACCCCATGCCGCAGGCCCTGGTGCTCACGGCCATCGTCATTGGCTTTGCCATGACGGCCCTGTTCCTCGTGGTGCTGCTGGCATCGCGCGGCATGTCAGGCACCGACCATGTGGATGGCAGCGCCTCGCATGATGTGCGGGAGATGCCATGACCGCGCTCCACGCCTTCGCAGCGTTCTTCATGCCGCACCTGCTGCTGGCGCCCATCGCACTGCCCCTGCTCACCGCGGCGCTGATGCTGCTGCTGCGCGAAGACCAGCAGCGCCTGAAAATCGCGCTCAACCTGTTCTCCACCCTGCTGGGGCTGGGAGTGGCCGTGCTGCTACTGATGTGGGTGCACCACAGCGGGGACCCGGCACCCCTGGGGGTGTACCTGCCGGGCAACTGGCCTGCGCCGTTCGGCATTGTCCTGGTGCTCGACCACCTGTCCGCCATGATGCTGGTGCTGACCAGCGGTGTTGCGCTGGCGTCGATCATCTTTGCCACCGCCCACTGGCACCGCATGGGGGTGCACTTCCACCCGCTGTTCCAGTTCCAGATCATGGGACTGGCCGGCGCCTTTCTCACGGCGGATCTGTTCAACCTGTTTGTGTTTTTCGAAATCATGCTGGCCGCCTCGTACGGACTACTGCTGCACGGCTCGGGCCGCCAGCGGGTCAAAGCGGGGCTGCATTACATCGCCATCAACCTGGCGGCATCGTCTCTGTTCCTGATTGGTGTGTCCATGCTGTACGGCATTACCGGCACCCTGAATATGGCCGACCTGGCGCGCAGCATTCCCACGGTGGTAGAGGCTGACCGCGGGCTGCTGCATTCGGCCGCAGCCATTCTGGCCACAGCCTTCCTCATC
>JAUYGP010000098.1 GCA_030690515.1 Giesbergeria sp. | reverse complement strand
GCCGATCAAGCCCGGGCAGTCGAAGTCGGCAAGCTTGTCCTTGACGTCGCTCCAACTCGGCGTTTTCCTCGTAGCCATGCTCACATGTTCTCCAGCGTCAGCAGTTTCTTGGCGGCATCATCCATCGCCAGCACGCGGCCTCGTTCTGCAGGAGCGAATGGCGGTAAAAAATCGACGTGCATCCGGCAACGCTGGATGCCGTCAAAAATACCGTCAGAAAGTAGCGCTGCATTCTTCGTCGATCACTTTCAAAAGGTTTTTTGCTGCGACAAAAAGCCATATCTTTCAACAACTTAGAGTTTTCGATAAGCTCCATTAAAGTCGTGCTCACGGACATTGAAAATCGATCTAAGTCGTTGATTTACGTAGGCATTATCCGTGCCCCTCACTCCCACTCGATCGTCGCCGGCGGCTTGGAACTCACGTCGTAGGTTACCCGGTTGATACCGCGTACTTCGTTGATGATGCGACCGGATACCTTCTTGAGCAGCGCATAGGGCAACTCAGCCCAGTCGGCGGTCATGAAATCGCTGGTTTGCACGGCGCGCAAGGCCACCACGTAGTCGTACGTGCGGCCATCGCCCATCACACCCACGCTCTTGACGGGCAGAAAAACGGTAAATGCCTGGCTGGTCAGGTCATACCAATTCTTGCCTGTGGTTTCATCGGTGAAGTTGCGCAGTTCTTCGATGAAAATCGCGTCGGCACGGCGCAGCAGATCGGCATACTCCTGCTTCACTTCGCCCAAGATGCGCACACCGAGGCCGGGGCCGGGAAATGGATGGCGGTAGACCATTTCGGGCGGCAGCCCCAGGGCCACACCCAACTCGCGCACCTCGTCCTTGAACAGGTCGCGCAGCGGCTCCAGGAGCTTGAGGCCCAGTTGCTCAGGCAACCCGCCGACGTTGTGGTGGCTCTTGATGGTGACAGCCTTCTTGCTCTTGGCACCGCCCGACTCGATCACGTCGGGGTAGATGGTGCCCTGCGCCAGCCATTTGGCGCCCTTGGCCCCCGCACTAGTCAGCTTGGCAGCTTCTTGCTTGAACACCGTGACGAATTCGCCTCCAATGATCTTGCGCTTGGCCTCCGGGTCGGTCACGCCCGCAAGCTTACCGAGGAACAGGTCAGCTGCATCGACACGAATCACTTTGGCGTGCAGCTTGCCGACAAACATATCCATGACCATGTCGCCCTCATTGAGTCGCAGCAGGCCATGATCCACAAACACGCAGGTCAGTTGATCGCCAATGGCACGGTGGATCAGCGCAGCAGCCACGGATGAATCCACGCCACCCGACAGACCGAGAATCACTTCTTCATCACCCACCTGCTGCCGAATGTGTGCCACGGCTTCAGCAATATGGTCGCGCATAACCCAGTCGGGTACCGTTCCGCAGATACCCAGAACAAAGCGCTCAATCAGGGCCTTGCCCTGCGCGGTGTGCGTGACTTCGGGGTGAAATTGCACGGCATAGAAGCGGCGGTCCTCATCTGCCATGCCTGCGATGGGGCAGCTGTCGGTGCTGGCCATAAGCTTAAAACCCGGCGGAAGCTCGGTGACTTTGTCACCGTGGCTCATCCACACGTTGAGCATGCCGTGGCCCTCAATCGTGTTGAAGTCGGCAATGTCCTTGAGCAGCGCTGTGTGGCCACGCGCACGCACAGCAGCAAATCCAAATTCGCGCTTGTGGCCCCCTTCTACCTTGCCGCCGAGCTGGTGCGCCATGGTCTGCATGCCGTAGCAAATGCCCAGCACCGGAACGCCCAATTCGAACACGGCCTGCGGAGCCTTGTCGGTAGTGTCTTCGTACACGCTGGCATGGCTGCCGGAAAGGATGACGCCCTTGAGCGCTCCATCCTTGGCGTATTCACGCACCCACTCGTCGGTCACATCGCAAGGGTGAACCTCGCAATACACATGGGCTTCGCGCACGCGGCGTGCAATGAGCTGGGTGACTTGGGAGCCGAAATCAAGGATGAGGATTTTCTGGTGTTGCATGGCAGGCGACAGGAAAAAAGACAAAGGCCCGAACGCCGTGAAATGGGTTCGGGCCTGGAGGGCTGGGACGTCAGTCAGCGCGGTAGTTGGGAGCTTCTTTGGTGATCTGCACGTCGTGCACATGGCTTTCACGGATACCGGCCGTCGTAATCTCGACGAACTCGGCCTTGTCATTCATGTCTTCAATGGTGGCGCAGCCGCAATAACCCATGGCAGCACGCACGCCACCAGCCATCTGGTAGACGATAGAGACCATCGAACCCTTGTAGGGCACACGGCCTTCGATACCTTCGGGCACCAGCTTGTCAACGTTGGGATTGCCCGTGGTCGACTCCTGGAAGTAGCGGTCTGCACTGCCCTGCTGCATGGCGCCAATACTGCCCATACCGCGGTAGCTTTTATAGCTGCGGCCCTGGAACAAAATGACTTCGCCTGGAGCCTCTTCGGTCCCAGCGAACATGCCACCCATCATGATGGTACTGGCACCTGCAGCCAAAGCTTTGGCGATATCGCCGCTGTAGCGCACGCCGCCGTCGGCAATCAGCGGCACGCCCGTGCCTTTGAGCGCCGTTGCAACACTGTCAATGGCCATGATCTGGGGCACGCCTACACCAGCCACGATGCGGGTGGTGCAGATCGAGCCGGGGCCAATGCCCACCTTGACGGCATCAGCACCCGCCTCCACCAGCGCCAGCGCGGCGGCGCCGGTGGCGATGTTGCCGCCAATCACGTCCACGTGGGGGTAATTCTGTTTGACCCAGCGCACGCGCTCGATCACGCCCCTGCTATGGCCATGGGCCGTATCCACCACGATGGCATCGACACCCGCCTTGACGAGCGCCTCGACGCGCTCTTCCGTGCCCTCGCCCACGCCCACGGCAGCACCCACGCGTAGATGGCCCGAGGCGTCACGTGCGGCATTGGGGAAACTCGTCTGCTTGGTGATGTCCTTTACCGTGATCAGGCCTTTGAGTTCAAAGGCATCGTTCACGACCAGGATGCGTTCAAGCTTGTGCTTGTTGAGCAGCGCCTTGGCTTCGGCAGGTGTTGTGCTCTCTTTTTCATTGACCGTGATGAGCTTCTCACGCGGGGTCATGATCTGGTGCACCTTGACGTCGTAACGGGTCTCGAAACGCAGATCACGCCCGGTCACAATGCCAACCACCTTGCCCCCGTCGCACACTGGAAAGCCCGAAATGCCGAGTTGCTCAGACAATTGCAGTACCTGCAGCACCGTGTGTTCGGGCGTGATGACCACCGGGTCGCGCAGCACCCCGGATTCATAGCGCTTCACCTTGGCCACGTGCGCCG
>JAUYGP010000097.1 GCA_030690515.1 Giesbergeria sp. | reverse complement strand
TAAGCGGGCTGCAGTTGGGGGACGTTTTGCCCATGAACATCAGTTTTTGCTGCACAGCGACCGCCCCCGAGCCCTGGCTGCAAGGTCTGCAGGCTGCACTGCCGGGCGCGGCCGTCAGCGTCTGGCAACCCGGCGCTCCTGCGGCCGACTACGCCGTGGTCTGGGCGCCGCCCCAGCAGTTCCTGGACGAACAACGCGCCCTCAAGGCCTTGTTCAATATTGGTGCGGGGGTGGATGCCTTGCTTCAGTTGAAACTGCCGCCCGATGCCCTGGTGGTGAGGCTGGACGATGCTGGCATGGCCGTGCAGATGGCTGAATACGTGTGCCATGCCGTTATCCGCCATTTCCGCGAGTTCGATGCCTACGAAGCCGCCACGCGCGCAGGCCAATGGGCCTTCCGCAAGCCGCGCCTGCGCCAGGATTTTCCGGTGGGAGTGTTGGGCCTGGGCGTGCTGGGCGCGCGGGTGGCCAAGACGCTCACACACTTCGATTTTCCGGTCAATGGCTGGAGCCGCAGCCCCAAGGCCATCGAAGGGGTGCGCACCTTCAGTGGTGCAGTCGGCCTGAGCGACTTCCTGGCCGCCAGCCGCGTGCTGGTGAACCTGCTGCCACTCACGCCCGAGACGGAAAACATCCTGAACCGTGCCAGCCTGTCGCGTCTGCCGCTGGGCGGCTATGTCATCAACGTGGCGCGCGGCGCGCATCTGGTGGACGACGACCTGCTGGCGCTGCTGGGCAGCGGCCACCTCGCTGGCGCCACGCTTGATGTGTTCCGCACCGAGCCGCTGCCCGCCGCACACCCTTTCTGGCGCCACCCGCAGGTCACGCTGACACCACACACCTCGGCACGCACACTGCGGGATGAGAGCATCGCGCAGATTGTGGGCAAGATCGGCGCGCTGGAGCGTGGTGAGGCCATTGCCGGTATCGTGGACCCCGTGCGTGGCTATTGAAGGCTGCAACAGCACCAATGCTGCTCGACGCCCAGAGATTCCGTGCGGCGGTGTCTGCGGCGGCAAGCATATGACACTTCTTTATTGAAGCAAAAATAACTACAATAGAAGCAAATAAAGCTACATATGTTGGCCGACCTGCTCTTTGGAAACTACCGTAAGAAGGTGCTCAGTCTGTTGCTGTTGCACCCAGACGCGGACTACCATGTCCGTGAGCTGGCACGCCAAACCGGCACCGCCCCCGGTACGCTGCACAAGGAGTTGGCACGCTTGGCTGCAGCTGGGCTGCTGCTGCGCAAAGAGCAGGGAAACCAGGTGCGCTATCAGGCCAACCGGCAATGCCCGGTCTTTGCCGAACTCGCCGGGTTGCTGCGCAAAACGACCGGCGCTGCGCAGGTGCTCGCCGAGGCATTGGCACCGCTGGCCCCGCTCCTGGCGCTCATCTTCGGCTCTGTGGCCAGCGGCACTGAAACTGCCCGCAGTGACGTGGACCTGCTGGTCGTCGGTGAACTGGGCTTTGCCGACGTGGTGCGCGCAACCCACGCTGCGCAGGCCGACCTGGGCCGCGAAATCAACCCCGTGGTGCTCAGTGCCGCAGAGTTTCAGCGCCGCGTGCAAGCGGGCGACCCCTTTGTGGCCGAGATCCTCGCCAAACCCAAGCTCTTTTTAGTGGGAACCGACCATGACCTTAGCCAACTTGCTGGCCATACAGCGCCTGCTGGCGTTTAACGCCACGCCAGAAGGCGTGCAACGCCTGCTGGCTGCCGCCGCACGCAACCTGGCCGATGCACAAATTGTCCAGCTCAGCTCCGAGAACCGGTTCGATGCCGCCTACAAATGCATCCTGCAGTGCGCCATGTTGGGCTTGTGGGCGCGCGGCTACCGCACTTCTACCAGCCAGCCTGGCCACCACCAAACGGCCCTACAGGCCTTGCCCCTCACCATGGGCTTGCCCAATGACACCATCATCGTGCTCGATGCTTTGCGCAAGCAGCGCAACCTCAATGACTACGAAGGCGACCCGGTCAGCGATGGCGTTGTCGCCGAGTGCCTGACCCAAGCCCGGGCCCTGCTGACCCACACGCAGCAGTATCTGAAAACCCAGTTTCCCGACCTGCTGCTTGTTTCCAAGAAATAACGACCGACATGTTGGACGCAGACAGCGCACGATGCATCGACAGTTCTTGGGCACACGCTGTCACGGCCCAGCCAGGCGCCCACCCCGCCGGACCAAAGGGTGGCGCAGTTCAGGGTCGGAGCGTCGCCAGTACGGCCTTACAACATCCTTCAAAGTAGGAACCACACTATGAACATTCCATCCAAAGTCCAACTCATCGATGTCGGCCCCCGCGACGGCCTGCAGAACGAGAAATCCCCCGTGCCGGCCGAGGTCAAGATCGAGCTGGTGCATCGCCTGCAAGCGGCGGGCCTGCAAGAGATCGAAGTCACCAGTTACGTCTCGCCCAAATGGGTGCCCCAAATGGCCGACAACCACGCGGTGATGCAGGGCGTGAAGCGCCAAAGCGGCGTGCGCTACTCGGTGCTCACACCCAATCTCAAAGGCTTTGAAGCGGCGCTGCTGGACCAGCCCGACGAAATCGTCGTCTTTGGGTCGGCCAGCGAGGCTTTCAGCCAGAAGAACATCAACTGCAGCATTGCCGAAAGCATCGAGCGTTTTGCGCCGGTGGTCGAGGCTGCGCGCACGGCGGGAATCCGTGTGCGTGGCGCCATGAGCTGCACCGTGGGTTGCCCCTACGAGGGCGAAATTGCCCCCGAGCGCGTGGCCTACCTGGCCGGGCTGCTCAAGGGCATTGGTGTGCAGCGCGTGGACGTGGCCGACACCATTGGCGTGGGCACGCCGCGCAAGGTGCAGCGCGCCATCGAGGCCACGCTGCAGCACTACGCCATCGACGATGTGTCGGGCCACTTTCACGATACCTATGGCCAGGCGCTGTCCAACACGCTGGCCGCGCTGGAGCTGGGGGTGTGGAACTTCCAGTCCTCCGTGGCGGGCCTGGGTGGCTGTCCCTATGCCAAGGGTGCCACGGGCAATGTGGCCACGGAAGATGTGGTCTACATGCTGCACGGCATGGGCATCGAGACCGGTATTGACCTCGACAAGCTCATCGACGCAGGGGCCTACATCAGCGATTTTCTGGGGCGCAAGCCCAATTCGCGTGCGGCGACCGCGCTGCTGAACAAACGAGGGAGTTGAGGGCAGCGTCGTCGCTGCCGATGCCCGGCACGGCCTCTCCGGTGCCCGCCATCATGCGCTGCGATGGAAGGCGTAGCCTCCGTGCGCTTGCTTGGCCTGGTACATCGCCAGGTCGGCGCTGCGCACCAGTTCGGTCAATGTTCGGCCGTCCTGCGGACTGCGTGCGATACCGGTGCTCGACCCCACCGTCAAGGCCTTGCCTTGAAAATGGATCGGCTCCTGGATGGCAGCGCCCAGCCGCTCGGCCATGGCTGCCAATTGCGCATCGGGCAGGTGGCCCGCCAGCAGGAGGATGAATTCGTCTCCACCCAGTCGTGCCACCAGGTCATGGGGCCGGATTTGGGACTGCAGTCGCTCTGCCACCGCGCGCAGCACCACGTCGCCCGCGTCATGCCCGTGCGCATCGTTGATGGGCTTGAACCGGTCCAGATCGAG
>JAUYGP010000087.1 GCA_030690515.1 Giesbergeria sp. | reverse complement strand
CTCCATCACCTCGCGCACGCTGGGCTTGATCTCGGCCACAAAGACGCGCAGCACGAAGAACGCGGCAATGCCGTTGATGAGAAAGAAGGCGAAGAGCAGGCGGATGCCGAGACGCATGGTTCAAAAAATGATAGTTTCTTGCGCTTGCTAGTAATGGGTCAGGGCCTGTTTTGACCTTGAGTTCAGTGGGGCAGGTGGATGCGGTAAACCGGCGACTTACCGGGGTTCTGATTTTGGGGTTCGCGTCCTTCAAAGATGAGGCTGCCGGTGGTGGTGTCCCATTGCATGGGTTGCAAGGTGTAGGGGTTGCGCAGCTCCTGGGGCGCCTTTGCCAGCCAGGTGGGCATGTCTTCCGGGGCAACGCGTTGTGCGGCGGCACGGTGCTGTAGGAGGACGAGGCGGCGGTAGCCGTCCAGGTCGGCGATACGCTGGATGTAATTTGTGTGGCTGGACATAGCGATGGCCGCTAGGCAAAGCCCCCCGCCATTGCGCAGGTGCATCCAGGGCTTGTCACAGGCGTTGTCTTCCTCCGTTTTGCGCAGGGGGTTGGAGAACGCAGCCTCCAGTTGGTGTGCGGGCAGGTCGCTGAGGGCTTGCATTTTCTGCAGATTTTTGATGGACAGATTGAGCGATTGTTGAGGCAAAAAAGCCAAGACCCTCCCTCTGTGCAGCATGTGTTGCCACCACGCGGGATGCTCAATCCACGGGGACGTGAAAAAGCGAAAGGTATTGGGGTCGAGTTGTGAGAAAGAGATGCTGGCCACGAACTGCTTTTCGCCTTCAAAGGCAGAGTGCAGGGAGGGGGGTGGTGTGGCCAGCAGTTCTTCGAGGGACTTCGATACCTCCACTGGCATCTGCTGCGTCAGGTGCGCGCTCGCATCGCTGAGCCAGCGCAATTCACGGCATTGCATGGCAAGCGCGATCATGGAAGCGATCAGGTTGTTGGAACTGTGGGCCAGGCGGCTGCGTAGTTGCACCGCTTGGCGGGTGATGTCCAGGGCCTGCAGCGGTTGCCCGCTGGTCCATTGCAGCGAAGCCTGGGTCAACCAGAGCTCATGGGCGCGCGCTAGGCGCGCATACGGCGGGAATTCGGCCAGCAGATAGAACGGTGCTGGATTGCTGAACTGTGCAGTGCTGGCGGCCGCCTTTAGGCGCTGCAACTGCGCCAGGTTTGCTTGCACCAGCGCATCGATCTCTGCCCGGTGCTTGTCATACCAGTCGAAGCAGTCCGACCCGTCTGCCGGGCAGCGCAGCCGCACCGGAAGCACGCCGTCGCCGCTGCTTTCCGCCTGGATGGACGGCGGCATGCGGTCCGCTGTATCGCCATGCGCCTCCACCCAGCGCCTGCGCTCGATTTCGCGTGCTAGGCGCTGGCGGCCCAGGGCAACTGCATCGGCAACGGCGTCGCCTTGGATGGGTGCGTCCAGCCCCAAGAGGATGAGATAGCCGTTGTCCTCCAGCGCCTGCTCGGTGGGTGGGGTGTAGCGCAGGGCCTGCTGTGCGGCTTCGCTCAAGGGGTCATCCCGCCAGTTGGCGGCGATCAGTACGCCCAGGCCGATGGCAGCCAAGACCCCGGTGACCAAGGCCATCCAGCCCAGGGCTTTGAGGGTGCGGTGAAGGTGTGCCATATCAAAAATGATAGCTGCTTGCGCCCGCTAGATATGCGCTGAAAGCCAATTTGGCTTCAAACATCCAGGCAGTACCCCATACCCCGATGCGTAACGATGTAGTCCGTTGCCGGGTCCACCTCGCGCAGCTTGGCGCGCAGCGTCTTGATGTGGGTGTCCACCGTGCGATCCTGGCTGTCGCTCTCATCGCCCCAGGCGGCAGACAGCAGGGCGTCGCGCGCATGGATGCGGCCCGCGCCCGCCAGCAGGCACGACAGCAGGCGGTATTCGCGCCGCGTGAGCGGCAGAGGCTGGTTGTGCAGAAGAATGCGCTGGCCGCTGCGGTCGTCGCAGAAGGCCGTGGTGGGTGCGGGTGCCTGCGCCACCGGGGTTCCGGCGCGGCGCAGCAGGGCGCGGGCGCGGGCGGCCAGTTCGCGCGGGCTGAAAGGTTTGGCCAGGTAGTCGTCGGCGCCCAGCTCCAGGCCCAGCACGCGGTCCAGCTCCTCGCCGCGCGCGCTGAGCATCAGCACCGGGGTGTTGCCCGCAGCTCGCACTTCGCGGCACAGGTCCAGGCCACTGCCGTCGGGCAGGCCGACATCGAGCACCAGCAGATCAAAGCCGCCGCTGCTCCACTGGCTGCGGGCGTCGCGCAGCAGCAGGCTGTGCGTGGTGTGCAGGCCTTCGCGCTCCAGCGCATAGGCCACGGTCCGGGCGATGGCTGGGTCGTCTTCCAGCAGCAAGACACGCAGGGTCGCCATGGCAGCGTTCTCAGCGTCCCAGCAGCAGCGGGAACAGCTTGCCCAAGCCCTCGGCCATCACCTCGACGGCCAGCGCCGCCAGGATGAGGCCCATCAGCCGGGTCATCACGTTGATGCCGGTCTTGCCCAGCACCCGTGCAATCGGGTCGGCCAGCGAAAAGCACGCAAACGTGGCGGCAGCGATCACCACGCCATAGCCCACCAACGCCGCGTGTTGCCAGAAGGTCTGTGCGCGGTCGGCATAAATCACCACGGTGGACATGCTGGCCGGGCCGGTCAGCAGCGGAATGGTGAGGGGCACCACCGCAATGCTGGCGCCCGCCGCCGCCTTCTCGGCGCCTTCTTCCAGCTCATGGGTGTGCGGCTTGGCCTCGGCGGGTTGGGCGTTGAGCATGTTCATCGCGCTGATGAGCAGCAACATGCCGCCACCCACCTGGAAGCTTTGCAGCGAGATGTTGAAGAAATCCAGAATCTGCAGCCCCAGCAGCGCGCAGGCGGCAATCACGCAAAACGCACTGAAAGCCGCCGTGCGGATGGTGCGCTTGCGCTGGGCTTCGGAAAAGCCTTGCGTGTAGTGGATGAAAAACGGAACGATGGCCAGCGGATTGACGATGGCCAGCAGGGTGATCAGCGGTTTGAGGTCCATCAACGGTCTCCGGAGACATCAGGCATGAAGCAGTGTGACGCGCCCTGCAGGCGCCAGGCAATAGCCTGCGCCGCTGCGTTCGCGGTGGCGGCGCCAAAGTCGCGGTGGGCGCCGGTGATTGGTGCGGTCTTCTCCATGAAATCGGGTCTCCTGCAAGAATGGCGCATTGGAACAGGTTCTTTGCACAGGTGGGCCGCGCAGACCGATTCTGGATCGGGGCGCCGCGATGGGGGGTTGCGCCCACCGCGCATTGTTCAAGGAGCATTCCGCATGAGACAGTTTAAAGCGCTGCTGGCTATCGTCGCAGGGGTGTTGAGCGCCCAGGCGTGGGCCGCCGACTACACCGGCCCGCTGTTCGACGCCCACCTGCACTACAACGTGGAAGCCTGGGACGGCAAGACGGGCCCGCACCCGCCGGCCGACGTGCTGGCGCGCCTGCAGGCCTCGGGTGTGCGTGCCATCGTGGCCAATTCACGGCCCAACGCCGGGTCGCTGGCGCTGGCGGCCTTGCCGCAGATGCGCGATGCGGGCATTGCTGTGGTGCCTTTTGTGCGGCTGTACCGCAACCGGGCGGACTACTCCAGCTGGTTCCGCGACGAGACCATTTACGACATGGTGCTGGCAGAACTGGCGCGCGGTACGGGCTCCGGCCCGTACCGCGGCATTGGCGAGTTCCACCTGTACGACAGCGCGAATGCCGACGGCCCCGTGGCCCAAAAGCTGATGGCCCTGGCCGAGCAGCGCAACCTGGTGGTGCTGGCCCATGTGGATGACGTCGCCATTGATCTGCTCATGGCCCACACGCCGTCCAAGGGCCAGAAGGTGCGGCTGATCTGGGCGCACACCGGCATCGGTGGCGCGCCCGTGGAACGTGTGGATGCGCTCATGGCGCGTTACCCCGGCCTGGTGGGCGAGCTCTCGTACCGCCCTGGCCTGGTGTGCGATGACAACCAGTTGTGCCCCGCATGGCGCGCGCTGCTGCTCAAGTACCCCACGCGGTTTGTGGTGGGTTCTGACACCTGGGTGAACCAGCGCTGGCAGCACTACGAGAGCCTCATGCAAGGCTATCGCACCTGGCTCGGCGGCCTGCCCGCAGATGTGGCGCGCAAGATTGCGTGGGACAACGGCGCGGGCCTGTTTGGCATGCCCTCCCGGCCCTGAGTCTTGACGAGGCTCAGGAGGCCACCGCCAACGAACGCCGTCCCTGTGTCAGCGCCGGAGCGGGTGTGGCAGGGCGCCGCTCCGTCGCACCGGCCCTGGGGGCATGCGCGCCGTCACGCGGCAGCGTGAACACGGAGATGGTCTGCACCTGGTCCTGGGCCTGGTCCTGCAGGCTGCGCGCTGCGGCCGACAACTCTTCCACCATGGCGGCGTTTTGCTGGGTGGTTTGGTCCATGTGCTGCACGGCCTCGCCGATCTGGCCCATGCCGCTGCTTTGCTCGGCGGTGGCCGCGCTGATGTCGGTCATGAGGACGGTCACGCGCTGGATGGCGGCCACCGCTTCCTGCATGGTGTGTCCGGCGGTGTTGACCAGCTCAGTGCCTTTGCCCACGCGCTCCACGCTGGAGCTGATGAGCGTTTTGATCTCCTTGGCTGCGTCGGCCGAGCGCTTGGCGAGGGCCCGCACCTCGGTAGCCACCACGGCAAATCCCCGGCCCTGCTCGCCCGCCCGCGCCGCCTCCACCGCAGCATTCAGGGCCAGGATGTTGGTCTGAAAAGCAATGCCGTCGATCACGCCGATGATGTCGGCGATCTTGCCCGAGGACGTATGGATCTCGTGCATTGTGCTGACCACCTGGCCCATCACCTCGCCGCCCTTGACGGCCACCGCGCTGGCACTGGCCGACAGCTGCTGTGCCTGGCGGGCGTTGTCGGCGTTCTGGTGCACCGTGGCATTGAGCTGCTCCATGGCGGCGGCCGTCTGTTCCAGTGCGCTGGCCTGTTGCTCGGTGCGGCTGGCCAGGTCGTGGTTGCCCGACGATATTTGTTCCGATGCGCTGGCCAGGTTTTCACCGCCAGCGCGGATGGTGCTGACAATGCCCGTCAGCTGTTGCTGCATGGCTCCCAGTGCGCGCAGCACCTGTGCGGCTTCGTCCTGGCCCTGCACGGTGACCGGCTGGGTCAGGTCGCCCTGGGCGATGGTCTCGGCCACCGCGATGGCTTGACCCAGCGAACGGGAAATACCGCGCACCAGGGCTGCAGCGAACAGCACGGCAAACAGCAGGCCGGTCACAATGGATGCGATCGCAATGGCGCGGATCGTGGCGTAACGCGCTTCGGCCGCATCGGCGGCTTTGCGGGCGGCTTCGAACTGGAGCGCAATCATGGCCTTGATAGCATCTCCCACCGGTGCATACAGGGGGCGAATCTTTTCGACCACGGCGCGCTGTGCAGCAGGGATGTCGTTGGCCTTGAGGGCCGCCACGGTCACCAACAGGCCCTCTTGCACAAAGCGTTTGCGGTCTTCCGAAAAGCGCTGGGCCAGTGCGGACTCTTGCGCATTGTGGGGGCGCGCCAGGTAGCCGTCCCAGAGTCGGGTGATGGCGGCAATATTGTTTTCCACTTCGGTGGTGCTGGACTGGATCGTGGCGGCGTCCGGCGTGACCTGGGCCACAGCCAGCGCCAGGCGGTTGCGCAGCAACAGGGCTTCGATCTGGTGCATCTCTGACGTGGTGACCAGGTTGTCCTGGTACAGCGAGCGCAGCGCTTGGTTGGTTTGAACCAGGCCCCACAGGCCCAGGCCCCCAATGCCCAGCAGCAACAGAGACATGAGGCCGGCGAGGGCGGTAACACGGGTGGAAATTTTGAAGCGGTTCATGGATGCTCTTGGGGGTGAGGGGCC
>JAUYGP010000086.1 GCA_030690515.1 Giesbergeria sp. | reverse complement strand
TTCGATGCGCTCGCGCTCGGCGGCGTAGAGGGTTTCCAGCGATTTGGAGCCGCGCGGCTCGGTCTTGACGGCCTTGAGCTCGACCTTGAGTTCGTGCGGAAACCGCTTGGCATAGTCATCGTAGGCGGTTTGCGCCCAGTCGGGCACCCGCTGCCCGACCGCGACGATCAGTAGCCGCATGGTTAGGGCCTGTTCACACTATTTTTGTCAGTGCGAATCAGGCCTTGCGGCCGGGTGCCTTGCGTGCCGGAGCCTTGCCTGCGGCATCGGGCTTGGCCCGCGTCGTCTTGGTGGCCGCCTTGCCGGTGGGCTTGGTGGATTCACGCGGCTTGACCACGATCGTTTTCATGGCGGTCTTGGTCGCCGGGGCCTTGGTTGTTTTGGCCGCTGGCTTGGCAACCTTGGCTGCGGGCTTGCTGACCTTGGCTGCAGGCTTGACCGCCGTCTTGCTGGCGGGGGTCTTCACAGGTGCAGTGGTGGCGGGCTTGCGGGCCACCTTGGCGGCGGGCTTGCTGGCAGACTTGCTGGCCGGCTTGGCCGCGCTAGGGGCTGCCGAAGTTTTGGCGGCTGTGGCCTTGGCGACCTTGGCAGCCACCTTGCGCCCAGACTGTGCGGGCACAGCATCTTGCTCGGCCGCAGCCTTGGCCGCACGGCGGGCAGCGGTCTTGACGGGCACCTTGGCTGCAGCGGGAGCAGCCGGCTTGGCAGCACCGAGCTTGAGACGCACCGGGGTATCGCCCCACAGTTCTTCCAGACGGTAATACTGGCGAATCGTGGGCTGCATGATGTGGGCCACGGCAGCGCCGCAGTCCACGATGATCCATTCGCCGTTGTCTTCGCCCTCGATGCGGGGTTTGACGAACCCGGCTTCCTTCACCTTATCGCGCACACTGGCGGCCAGTGCCTTGGTTTGGCGATTGGACGTGCCCGATGCCACGATGACGCGCTCAAACAGCGGCGACAGGTGCTCGGTGTTGAAGACCTGGATGTCTTGCGCCTTGACATCTTCCAGGCCATCAACGATCGCGCGCTGGAGTTTGGCGACGTCTTTTTTGGCGGCGGATTCCGAGGTTTTGGTGGTGGTCATCAGGCAGTGGTTCAGAGGTGATAGGGTCAATATAACGCGCAACGCCGCAGGTCACCAGCGGTATGCACCGCAGGTGTTGCGCATGCGCGCCGCATGACATTTGGAGTGTTTTTGACCTTCAAGGCAGATAGGGCAAGCGCTTGAAGCTACTGAAATTATAGTGGGTGGCTTCAAATCCAGTCGCGCCGCACCAGGAAACGGCGCGTGAGTTCGGCCTCAGGGCTGCCCTCGGGGGCCTCCCGGCGGTACTCCCAGCTCGCCAACGGCGGCATGGAGAGCAAGATCGATTCGGTGCGCCCACCCGACTGCAGGCCAAAGTGGGTGCCCCGATCCCACACCAGATTGAACTCGACATAGCGGCCCCGGCGGTAGAGCTGAAAGTCGCGCTCGCGCTCACCAAAGACCGTGTTCTGGCGTTTTTCAACGATGGGCAGGTAGGCACCCAGAAAAGCGTCGCCCACGGCCTGTGTCATGCCCAGGCTGCGCTCAAAGCCCAACTCAGAAAAGTCGTCGAAGAAGACACCGCCCACACCGCGCTGCTCGTTGCGGTGCTTGAGATAAAAGTATTCGTCGCACCATTGCTTGAAACGCGGGTACTTGTCGTCGCCAAAAGGCGCCAAGGCATCGCGGCAGCTGCGGTGGAAGTGCACGGAATCTTCGTCGAAGCCGTAGTACGGCGTCAGGTCCATGCCGCCGCCAAACCAGCACACGGGCTCCTGGCCGGGGTGCCCGGCCGCAATCATGCGCACGTTCATGTGCACGGTGGGCACATAGGGATTGCGCGGGTGAAAAACCAGCGAAACACCCATGGCCTCGAACGGTGCACCGGCCAGTTCAGGCCGGTGCTGCGTGGCCGATGGCGGCAACTGCGGGCCGCGCACATGCGAGAAGCCGCAGCCTGCGCGCTCGAAAACGCGGCCGCCCTCCATGATGCGGGTAATGCCGTCGCCCTGCAGCGGCTCGCCAGGCGCCTTGTGCCACGGGTCGGTGACGGCGCGCGCGCCGCCCTCGCCCTCTACCGCTTCGAGCGCACCGATGATGCGTGCCTGCAAATCGACCAGGTAGCCGCGCACACGGGCCACGGTGCTGTCGGTGTTGAAGGCTTGGCTCATGGGTTCTTGATGGCACGGTAGCCAATGTCGCGGCGCATTTGCGCGCCATCGAAATGGATGCCGCGTGCCACATCGTAGGCGTGCTGCTGGGCCTGGCGCACGCTGTCGCCCAGGGCCGTGACGCACAGCACGCGTCCGCCGTTGGTGCGCACCACGCCGTCCACCAGTTCGGTGCCGGCATGGAACACCATGGCGTCGTCCTGGTCCTGCGGCAGGCCGCTGATGGCATCGCCCTTGCGCGGTGCCTCGGGGTAGCCGTGCGCGGCCATCACAACGCCCAGCGCGGTGCGGCGGTCCCACTGCAGTTCTACCTGGTCGAGCTTGCCATCGACGGCCGCGCCGAGCAACTCACACAGGTCGCTTTTAAGGCGCATCAGAATGGGCTGGGTCTCGGGGTCACCCATGCGGCAGTTGAATTCCAGCGTCTTCGGGTGGCCCTGGGCGTCGATCATCAGCCCGGCATACAGGAAGCCGGTGAAGGGGATGCCATCCTTTTCCATGCCCCGGATGGTGGGCAGAATGATTTCGCGCATGGCGCGGGCGTGCACGTCGGCCGTCACCACAGGCGCAGGCGAATAGGCACCCATGCCGCCCGTGTTGGGGCCTTCGTCGCCGTCCTGCAGGCGTTTGTGGTCCTGGCTGGTGGCCAGTGCCGCAACGTTCTTGCCGTCGCACAGCACGATGAAGCTGGCTTCTTCGCCCTCCAGAAACTCCTCGATGACGACGCGTGCGCCGCCTTCGTTGTGCACCGCGCCATACTTGTTGTCCACCAGCATGAAGTCCACAGCGTCGTGGGCCTCTTGCAGCGTCATGGCCACGACCACGCCCTTGCCCGCCGCCAGGCCGTCGGCCTTGATGACGATGGGCGCGCCCAGGCGGTCCACAAAAGTGTGGGCGGCCGCCGGGTCGGTAAAGGTGTCGTAGTCGGCCGTGGGGATGCCATGGCGGCGCATGAAGGCCTTGGAGAAGGCCTTGGAGCTTTCCAGTTGTGCGGCGGCCTTGGTCGGGCCAAAGATGCGCAGGCCGTGGGCACGGAACTCATCGACCACCCCTGCGGCCAGCGGCGCCTCGGGGCCGACCACCGTCAGGCCAATTTTTTCCTTCTGCGCCCATTCGCGCAGCGCGCGCACGTCGGTAATGTCGATGTTCTGCAGGTCGGCCGACAGCGCCGTGCCCCCGTTGCCCGGAGCCACATACACCTGGGTGACCTTGGGCGACTGGCGGAGCTTCCAGGCGATGGCGTGCTCGCGGGCACCGGAGCCGACGAGGAGGACGTTCATGGGCACGCCTCACGAATACACGCTGAAGGTGGCAGCGTCAAGGGGTGGGCGACGAGGCTGGTGAGGCTACACTAGTTTAGCCTC
>JAUYGP010000082.1 GCA_030690515.1 Giesbergeria sp. | reverse complement strand
ATCGATGCGTCCGTACTGCAGATCGGCCAGCAGCCGCCCGGCGCGCCGTTCGGTGTGCTGTGACTGGTCGTTGGACACCAGTGCCAGGTTGTCCACCACCTCGCGCAGGCAGGCGTGCAGGGAGCGTGGCATGTCGCGCCGCAGGATCAGCAGGTCGGCCACGCGCTCGGGCGTAATCACGTCGCGATACACCTTGCGGTACACCTCGAAGGCCGACACGCTACGCAGAATGGCGCTCCAGTGGTAGAAGTCGGCCTCCGGCTCGCGCCCACTCGGGACGCCATGAAAATCCTTTTGCACGGCATGGAACTTCACATCCAGCAGCCGTGCCGTGTTGTCGGCCCGCTCCAGGAAGGTGCCCAGGCGCAGGAAGTGAAAGGCCTCGTCCTGCAGCATGGTGCCCAGCGTGACGCCCCGAGAGAGGTGCGAGCGGTATTTCACCCACTCAAAAAACTGGCCTGGGTCGCGCTCGAAGGCACCGCTAGCCAACAGGCGGTGCAGCTCCAGCCAGGTCTGGTTTTGCGTTTCCCAGACCTCGGTGGTGAGCGCACCGCGCACGGCACGGGCGTTCTCGCGCGCAGCACGCAGGCACGAGAGGATGGACGAGGAGTTGTTGCCGTCGCGCACCATGAAGTCCAGCACGCCTTCGCGCGTGACGGCACCGTGGCGCGCCGTGTAGGCGGGGATCAGCTCGCTGATCGAGAGCATGCCCAGCCAGCCCGCCTGGGCACGGGCGGTGGACTGCGACAGCAGTGCGGTCTCGTAGCCTACATTCAGCATGCGGGCGGTGTTTTCTGCCCGTTCGGTGTAGCGTGACATCCAGAACAGGTGGTCGGCAGTGCGGCTCAGCATGGCTCCTCCCCGGGCAGAAAACCCGGCACGTGCTGCGCACGCACGCGGTGTTGTAAAGCAAGTGCGCCTGCGGCGTCCTTGTCTGCCCGTTCGGTGTAGCGTGACATCCAGAACAGGCGGTCGGCAGTGCGGCTCAGCATGGTGCGCTCCCTTCTTCCTGCAGCACCCAGGTGTCCTTGGTGCCGCCGCCTTGCGATGAATTGACGACGAGCGAGCCTTCTTTGAGCGCCACCCGCGTCAGCCCCCCGGCCACCATCTGCACCTTCTCGCCCGACAGCACAAAGGGCCGCAGGTCGATGTGGCGCGGCGCCAGGCCGCTTTCCACAAAGGTCGGGCAGCTCGACAGGCTGAGCGTGGGCTGGGCGATGTAGCGCGCCGGATCGGCCACCAGGGCTTGGCGGAAGTTCTCGATTTCGGCGCGGGTGGCGGCTGGGCCAATCAGCATGCCGTAGCCACCGGCGCCGTGCACCTCCTTGACCACCAGCTCGTGCAGGTGGTCAAGCACATAGCGCAGGTCGTCCGGCTTGCGGCACAGCCAGGTGGGCACGTTGGCCAGGATGGGCTCTTCGCCCAGGTAGAAGCGGATCATCTCTGGCACATAGGGGTAGACCGATTTGTCGTCGGCCACGCCCGTACCCACTGCATTGCAGATCGCCACGTTGCCTGCGCGGTAGGCGTCCATCAGCCCGGCGCAGCCCAGCGTGGAGGTCGGGCGGAACACCTGGGGGTCTAAAAAATCATCGTCTACGCGGCGGTAGATCACATCCACCCGCTGCGGGCCACGCGTGGTGCGCATGTAGACGAACTTGTCGCGCACCACCAAGTCTTGCCCCTCGACCAGCTCCACCCCCATCTGCTGCGCCAAAAAGGCATGCTCGAAATAGGCACTGTTGAGCATGCCGGGGGTGAGCACCACCACGGTGGGATCGGGCGCACCGGCCGGGGCGCTGGCACGCAGGGTGTCGAGCAGCAGGTCGGGGTAATGCGCCACGGGCGCCACCGGGTGCATGCCAAACAGGTCGGGGAAAAGCCGCATCATCATCTTGCGGTTTTCCAGCATGTACGACACCCCGGAGGGCACACGCAGGTTGTCTTCCAGCACGTAGTACACCCCCTCGCCCTGCGCGTTGGCGGCGCGCACGATGTCGATGCCGGCAATATGGGCGTAGATATCCCGAGGCACTTGCAGGCCCGCCATCTCGGGGCGGTACTGGGCGTTTTGCAGCACCAGATCGGTCGGCACGATGCCGGCGCGGAGGATGTCCTGCCCGTGGTACACATCGCGGATGAAGTGGTTGAGTGCGGCCACGCGCTGCACCAGCCCGCGCTCCATGCGCGCCCACTCCTGCGCCGGAATGATGCGCGGCACCAGGTCAAACGGAATCAGGCGCTCGTTGCCCACGCCGCCTTCGTCCTTGTCGCCATACACGGCAAAGGTGATGCCCACACGGCGAAAAATCATTTCGGCCTCGGCGCGCCGCGCCTGCATGGTTTCAGGGGCCTGTCGGGCCAGCCACTGGCCGTAGCGTTTGTAGTGGGCTCGCACGTCACTGCCGCCAAAGGGCAGCACGGTGTACATCTCGTCAAATTTCTGCATCGCAGGCCTCCTAGGGTCAGGATAGCAAGTTGTGCGCCAGCGCGGCGCAGGCATATCAAGGAACGGCGTGCTGCCAGTAGCGCGCAGCCTCGTCCCGTTCGCAGCGCACCTGGGCAGGCTGGGCGGACCGCCAGGTGGCCGCGCCGCAGCGGGGCGACTGCACCACGGCGATGCCGTGCGCCCGCAGGCGCTGCACCACCTCGGGCGCAGGGTGGCCAAAGCGGCTGCGGTAGGCCGCCTGCACCAGGGCGGTGCGTGGCTGCACCGCTGCCAGAAAGGCGGCACTGGAAGAGGTCTTGCTGCCATGGTGGGGCAGCAACAGCAGGTCGGCTGTCAAGGGTGCGGCGCGGGCCACCAGGGCCTGCTCTTGTGCGCTTTCTATGTCGCCCGCCAGCAGCGCCGCCGTACCGCTGGCCGACACGATGCGCAGCACACAACTGAGGGTGTTGGGGCGCACCGCACGCAGGCCTGGCGCAGCATCGGCAGCGCCCGGCAAAGGGTGCAGTAGCTCGAAGTCCACCCCATCCCAGTGCCAGCGTTGGCCTGCCAGGCAGGGCGCGGCAGGCCCCAAGGCACGCAGCGCGTCGTCCCCGGCGATGGAGCCGGTCAGCATGGCCTGGGGTTGCTGCGCCAGGACGGCCGCCGCGCCGCCGGTGTGGTCGCTGTCGCGGTGGCTGAGCATGAGCATGTCCAGCCGCTCGCCCAGCGCCCGCAGCAGCGGCACCAGCACGCGGCCACCGGCATCGCTGTCGGGGCCAAAGCGCGGGCCCGTGTCGTACAGCAGGCTGTGCGTGGCGGTGCGTACCAGCACGGCATTGCCCTGGCCCACGTCGGCTGCCAGCAGTTCAAACTGCCCCGGCGCCGGGCGTGGTGCCTGCCACAGCAACACCGGCACCAATAACGGCACGCCCAAAGCACGCACCGGCCAGGGCAACCGCAAGGCCAGCAGTACACCACCCAATACCCCCGCCACGCCCGCCCACAGCGGCGCCGCAGGCAGCCACAGCGTGGCCCCAGGCCAGGATGCCAACCATTGCAGCACGGCCACCAGCGGCTGCACCGCCGCGCCCGCCAGTAGCCACAACGGCGCCCACAGAGTGCCCAGCAAGGCCAGCGGCGTCACCACCAGGGTCACCCAGGGAATAGCGAGAAGGTTGGCCACCAACCCCACCAGCGACACCTGCCCGAACAGCAAAAGCCCCAGGGGCGTGAGCGCCAGCGTGACCACCCACTGCTCCTTCAATAATGCATAAAAACGACCTCTAACGCCCGATGCATAAGCGCTATCAGCTCTACTATCTGTAGCAAACAAAATAGCCACCGCCACAAAGCTGAGCCAGAAGCCCGCTTGCAGCAAGGCCCAGGGATCCAGCGCCACGACCACCGCACAGGTGAGCAGCCACACCTGCGGCCAGGGCCAGCGTCGCCCGGACAGGCGCAACAGCGCCACGGTGGCCAGCATGAGCACCGTGCGCTGCGCGGGCACCCCCCAGCCACTGAACAGGGCATACATCGCCGCCAGCAGCACGCCAAATACCAGTGCGGCCGACGGCGCAGGCACGGCTAGGCACAGGCGTGGTGAGCGGCGCCAGAGCCACCGCACAATGGCCGCCGCCAGCCAGGCAAACAGCGTGATGTGCAGGCCTGAGATGCTCATCAGGTGCGCCACTCCTGTGGCGCGGAACACATCCCAGTCGGCCCGGTCAATGGCCCGCTGGTCCCCCGTGACCAGCGCCGCCACCACCCCGGCGACGCGCACTGCGCGCGCATCCGTGGGGTCGGGCGCCAGGCGCAGGGTGATGGCGTCGCGCGCCGCCTGGCGCAGGCGTTCCACCGGGTGGCGCCAGGTTGGTTCGATGCGCCGGGGAGGCACATCGCGTGGCCCGGCGCGCACATAACCCGTGGCCTGCACGCCTTGCTCCCACACCCACAGTTCATAGTCAAACCCGTGCGGATTGCGAGCACCGTGAGGGGCTTTGAGGCGCACCGTCATCTGCCACCGTTCACCGGGACGCAAAGACAGAGGCTGGCGCTGCAATTGCACCAGATCAGGCTCCTCCTGCCACAGCCCCCGATACCAGGCCAGGTCGATCAACGAGGGCAGCTGCACGGCCACACCATCAAGCTGGGCAGACTCGACCGCCAGACGCAGACGCAACGCCACGTCGCCCGGCTGCGGCATGGTGGCCACCATGCCCGTGACCTGGATGTCTTTTCCCTCCAGCGCGGGCGACAAAGCCTGGGCGGCAAATTGCGCAGCGCGCAGGCCCGTCAGCGCCCCCACCAGCAGTGCCGCCAGCCCGACCCAGGCCAGCGCCCGCCCCCACGCGGGGCCACGCTGCGGTACCCAGTGCCACAGCACCAGGGCGCTGATGCCTGCCAGACACAGCAGCACGCCATACGCCCAGCCGGGCCATAGCGCTGCCTGCTGCATTTGCAGGGCGGCCCCAAGCACGGTGCCCAGCAATGCCGCAGCACCCCCATTGCCGCGCTGCGCTGCGGCAAGCGGCGCGGCGGAGCCTGGCGACAGCAGAATGTCGGAAGTCGGGGACATGCACGCATGCTACGGCAGGCCCTGCGTTCTGAATATGGCGGTCAACGCCACCTGGGCTGCGCAACAAGTGCGTGGCTGTGTAACATGCCAACCCTTGGCCCGGCCCTGCACGCAAAAATCCGTCTGCGTAGTGGAGCGCCTCGCTCCCGCAGCGCCGGAATCTATTTTCTTCAAGGAACACCATGAGCGTTTACGACCAGCTTTCCGCCCTCAACATCACCCTGCCCCCGGTCAGCGTACCAGCGGCAGCCTATGTGCCCTATGTGCAGACGGGCAACCTCGTCTTCCTGAGCGGCCACATCGCCCGCAAGGACGGCAAGCCCTGGGCTGCGCAGTTTGGCAAGAACATCACGACCGAAGAAGGCAAGGCCGCTGCACGCGCCGTCGCCATCGACCTGATGGGCACACTGCACGCCGCCACAGGCGGCGACCTGAATCGCGTCAAGCGCAT
>JAUYGP010000072.1 GCA_030690515.1 Giesbergeria sp. | reverse complement strand
AGCCCCTTGGCCAGTTTGTTGAAGGCGTAGTAGTCCTCGGTCAGCAGCTGGCCCGAGATGTAGAAGCCCACGGCATCCGGTCCGTGCGCGGCGATGGTGCGGGCAAAGCGTTCGGTGGCCAGATCCAGGGCCTTGTCCCAGCCGATGGCCTGGGGTGCGGCATCGCGTGTGGCGCGCTGCAGGGGCTGGAGCAGGCGGGTTTGCAGCGTGACGGTGTGGCTGGCGGTGTGGTGCAGGCTGGCTCCCTTGCTGCACAGGCGGCCGAAGTTGGCGGGGTGGTCGGGGTCGCCGCGCACGCCGGTGATCTGTGGGCCCTGGCTTTCGATGATGACGCCGCAGCCCACGCCGCAGTAGGGGCAGATGGAGCGGGTTTCGCGCAAGGGCGTGGCGGGCGGTTCGGAGGGCGTGTGGGGCATGGCGGTGTTTCGTGTTCGGTGCTGTACCGGACACCATGCAAGCCTTGTGCCCGGACGTCAGCCTTGCCTGTGCAGGAAGCCCAGCAATGCCACGACAGTGACCGCCAGCACCAGTGCCGTGGCGCGCCAGAACACCAGCGGATTGAGCTCGGCCAGGGGCGTGCGTGCGCGGGCCAGGGTGGCTGCGCCGGGTTGGTGCAATTCGTGCACGAACTCGGACAGCTCGGCCTGGCGTTTGAGCGGGTTGGGGTGCACCGCACGTTCCAGCACGGCATCGATCCAGGCGGGAATGGGGCGGCTTTCGTCGTGCAGTGCACTGGCATAGCGCAGCCGCAGGAGGGCGGCGCGGGTGCGCAGGCCCGCCACCTGGGTGCCGTAGGGCAGGCGCCCGGTGAGCATTTGGTAGGTGATGACGCCGAGTGAAAAAAGGTCTGATTGCGGTGTGCCTGGCCCGCCCCAGAAATACTCGGGTGCGGTGTATTGCACGGTGCCCAAAATGGCATCGCTGCCTCCGTGCGCCGCCGTCTCGGCCAGGCCGGCCACATGTACCGCGCCAAAGTCGATGATCTTCACCGTGCCGGTGTGGTCGATCATGATGTTCTCGGGGCGTAGGTCCTGGTGCAGCATCTCCATGCGGTGAAAAGCCTGCAGGCCGCGTGCGATCTGCACCACGATGTCGCGCACCTCGGCAAGCAGGGGGCGGGGGTGGTCGATCATCCACTGCGCCAGCGTCTGGCCTTGCACATGCTCTAGTGCAACAAACAGGTGCTCGCGCCTGTGGGTGTTGAGCACGGCCCGCAGCACATGGGGGCTGTGAATGCGGCGGGCAATCCATTCCTCCAGCAGAAAGCGGTCAAGGGCGTCCTCGTCGCTTTGCAGGTCGATGGAAGGGGTCTTGAGCACCACCTGTTCGCCGCCGTCCGGGGCCATGGCCAGGTAGATGTGGCTGCGGTGGCTGGCGTGCAGTTCGCGCACGATGTGGTAGCCGTCCAGTGTGTCGCGTGGGGCCAGCACGGGCGGCAGGCGCAGGGCGGCGCGCTGGCGCTGCAGTTCGCTGCGGTCCTGCAGGGGCAGTGCGTCGATGCGCACCACTTGCAGCGTCAGGTTGTCGGGGCTGCCGCGCTGCAGGGCCTCGGCCACGATGGCGCGTGCGGCCTGGTCCAGGTCGCCCGCGTGGTCCTGCAGCATCTGGGTGATGAAGGGGGCGGGTACATGCTCGTGCACGCCATCCGTCGCCAGCACGAAGGTGTCGCCAGGCTCGACGGGCAGCGCGCGGTAGTCGATGTCGAGCTGGGAGTGAAAGCCCATCGCACGGGCCAGGTGGCTGTGGCCGCCGGGCAATTGCACACGATGGTCTTGCGTGAGCTGCTCCAGCGCCTTGCCCTGCACGCGGTAGATGCGCGCATCACCCACATGGAAAAGGTGTGCAGTGGCCGACTTGATGACCAGGGCGCTGAGGGTGCACACATGGCCCCGGTCGGCATCGAAGCGCTGGGGGCCATTGCGGTCTTGCGCGTACAGCCAGTAGTTGGTGGCGGCCAGCACGCACTGCACCGAGCGGCGCACGCTCCAGGCGTCGGACGTGCAGTAGTAGTCCTGCAGCAGCGCATGCACAGCGGCTGCACTGGCAATGTGGCTGACATCGCTGCTGCTGATGCCGTCGGCCAGCGCCAGCGCCACGC
>JAUYGP010000063.1 GCA_030690515.1 Giesbergeria sp. | reverse complement strand
ACGGTCACGGGCATCAGCTTTTGTTGCACGGCCTTGTCGGCCGCCTTGGCGGCCACACCGGTCACATGCGCGGCCAGGCGGCGGGGCGAGGCAAAGGGCGTGACGACGGACGCGACAGTGGCCAGGCCCTGTGCCTTGAGCTGGTCGCCCAGCACGGCAGCAAAGGCATCGCCCAGCTTTTGCAGCGCCTTGGGCGGCAGCTCTTCTACAAACAGTTCGATGAGAAGATTTTGAATAGTCATGGTTTACTTCGGCTCACAGACGGTGTAGTGCAGCACCGTTGGAAATGGGTCATAAAAATGGTGCAGCAGGGCGCGCCACTCCTGGTACTGGGCAGACTGGCGAAAGCCCTCGGTGTGGTCTTGCAACGCAGTCCAACGCACCAACAGCACGTACTGATGGTCATCTTCCACGCAGTGCTGCAGTTCGTGCCCTTCATATCCCGGCATGGACGCAATGATGCGCTGCGCCTGGGAAAAGGCCTGCTCAAACGCAATCGTCTGGCTAGGCTTGATCTGCAGGGTGGCGATCTCCAGAACCATCAGGCTGCCTTCTTGGGCATTTGTTCCACCCACTCGCGCGGCGCCATGGGGAAGCCCAGGCGCTCGCGGCTCTCGTAGTAGCTCTGTGCCACGGCGCGCGCCAGGTTGCGGATGCGGCCGATGTAGGCGGCGCGCTCGGTGACCGAAATGGCCCCGCGCGCGTCCAGCAGATTGAAGCTGTGCGCCGCCTTGAGCACCTGCTCGTAGGCGGGCAGCGCGAGCTGCTGCTCAATGAGGTGCTTGGCCTGCTTTTCGTGCGCATTGAACGCGGTGAACAAAAAGTCGGCGTCGCTGTGCTCGAAGTTGTAGGTGGACTGTTCCACCTCGTTTTGCTTGTACACGTCACCGTAGCTCAGGCCATCGGTCCACGTGAGGTTGTAGACGTTGTCCACGCCTTGCAGGTACATGGCCAGGCGCTCCAGGCCGTAGGTGATTTCGCCCGTCGCGGGCTTGCAGTCGATGCCGCCCACCTGCTGGAAGTAGGTGAACTGCGTGACTTCCATGCCGTTGAGCCAGACTTCCCAGCCCAGGCCCCAGGCGCCCAGCGTGGGGTTCTCCCAGTCGTCTTCGACAAAGCGGATGTCGTTCTTCTTCAGGTCAAAGCCCAGGGCTTCGAGCGAGCCCAGGTACAGCTCCAGAATGTTGGCAGGTGCAGGTTTGAGCACCACCTGGTACTGGTAGTAATGCTGCAAACGGTTGGGATTTTCGCCGTACCGGCCGTCCTTGGGGCGGCGGCTGGGCTGCACGTAGGCGGCCTTCCAGGGCTCGGGGCCGATGGCGCGCAGGAAGGTGGCGGTGTGCGAGGTGCCCGCGCCCACTTCCATGTCGTAGGGCTGGAGCAGTGCACAGCCTTGGTCTGCCCAGTACGACTGCAGCTTGAGAATGATTTGCTGGAAGGTCAACATGCGTGTCTGGCATGGCATCGAGGCCATGCGCGGTTGGTAAAGGAGTACGCCCGGTGCCGCGCGCAAACCCTTGATTTTACGAGCGGAGCCCGCGCCCGGGGATTACAAAGCAAAAGAGCCGCAAACGCTTATCAACAAAGCGCAAGCAGCTCTTATTTTGATAGCTATCAAGAATAATGGGATCAAGACTCCCAGCGGCGCAGGACCAGGCTGGCGTTCGTACCGCCAAAACCGAAGCTGTTGGACAGCGCGGTGCGGATCGGCGCATCGCGCGTTGCCGTCACCAGGGGCATGCCTTCGGCGGCGGGCTCCAGCGTCTCGACGTTGGCCGAACCGGCAATGAAACCCTGGCGCAGCATGATGAGGCAGTAGATGGCTTCCTGCACGCCCGTGGCGCCCAGCGAGTGGCCCGTGAGCGACTTGGTGGAGGAGAACGGCGGGATCTTGTCGCCAAACACCTCACGGATGGCGCGCAGTTCCGGCACATCGCCCACGGGTGTCGAAGTGCCGTGGGTGTTGATGTAGTCGATGGGCCCGTCCAGGCCTTCGATGGCCTGGCGCATGCAGGCCATGGCGCCTTCTCCCGAAGGGGCCACCATGTCTTCGCCGTCGGAGGTGGCACCAAAGCCCACCACCTCACCCAGAATGGTGGCACCGCGCGCCTGCGCATGCTCGAGGCTTTCCAGCACCACGGCGCCGCCGCCACCGGCAATGACGAAACCGTCGCGGTTCGCGTCATAGGCGCGCGAGGCCTTCTCGGGCGTGTCGTTGTATTTGCTCGACATGGCACCCATGCCGTCAAACAGCAGGGCCATGCCCCAGGACAGCTCTTCGCCGCCACCGGCGAACATCACGTCCTGCATACCCCAGGCGATCTGCTGGGCTGCGACGCCAATGCAATGCGCCGAGGTACTGCACGCAGAGGTAATGGAGTAGTTGATGCCCTTGATGCCGAAATTGGTGGACAGGCAGGCCGAGACGGTGGAGCTCATGCAGCGGGTCACCTGGTACGGCCCCACGCGGCGGATGCCCTTGCTGCGCAAGGTGTCGGCCGCCTCGATCTGGTTGGCGGGCGAACCACCGCCCGACCCCATGATGAGCCCGGTGCGCGGATGCGAAACCTGCTCGGGCGCAAGGCCTGCCTCGGCAATGGCGTTGGTCAGCGCAATGTGGGCGTAGGCCGCCGCATCGCCCATGAAACGCAGTTGCTTGCGGTCGATCAGCTCTTCGAGGTTGACCTGCGGAATGCCGGCGACCTGGCTGCGCAGGCCCAGCTCGGCAAAGGCCGGCATGGCACGAATCCCCGGGCGGCTTTCGCGCAGCGACGCCTCGACCTCCGCGTTATTGTTGCCAATACACGAAACAATGCCTGTGCCGGTGATGACGACGCGCTTTTTCATGCCGCACCTCCCTGGCCACCTTCCGCGCGCTGAAACAGACCCACACGCAGGTCGTTGGCCACATAAATTTCCTTGCCGTCGGCCAGCAGGCGGGCATCGCCGATGGCCATATTGAGCTTGCGCTTGACGACGCGCTTGATGTCGATCTCGTAGGTGACCAGCTTCACATCCGGACCGACTTCGCCCGTGAACTTGACCTCTCCAGCCCCCAGGGCGCGGCCTTTGCCCGGCAGTTGCAGCCAGGTCAGGTAGAAACCGATCAGTTGCCACATCGCGTCCAGGCCCAGGCAGCCTGGCATGACCGGATCACCCTGGAAATGGCAGGCAAAAAACCACAGATCAGGCTTGACGTCGAGCTCGGCCACGATTCTCCCCAGGCCATGCGCGCCGCCATCGCTGTCGATGTGGGTGATGCGGTCAAACATCAGCATGGGCGGCAGCGGCAGGCGCCCGCTCTCGGGGGTGAACAGCCGTCCTTCGCCCGAGGCAATCAATTGTTCATAGGAAAAGGAATCTGCCATTTTCAGTCGTGCTCCAGATCAGCGGACATGCCGCCGTGATTGACCATCGCGCCCATCGCTTTGTATTGAATTGTAGAAAGCCATTATCCCGTATGGATGTGACCACTCCGGCGTCGGCGCACCGCCGCTATTGCAAGCGCCAGACCACCCAAACTCCACAGCGGCCACAGCTCGAAGCGCGAGACCCAAGCGGCATACGGCGTCACGGCCCCGCTGCGCCCTTGCACAGCGCCCTTGAGCATGCCGCGCATATGGCGTTCCAGTTGGTGTGTCACCACACCCCGGTGGTCAATGATGGCTGTGGCACCCGTGTTGGTGGCGCGCACCATGGGGCGCTCGAACTCCAACGTACGCATGCGGCTGATGACCAGATGCTGGTCGATGGCCAGGGTGTTGCCAAACCAGCCAATATTGCTCAGGTTGACGAACACGGTAGGGGCGTTTTCAGGCTGCGCAAAGTGCGTCCCCAACTCTTCACCAAACAGGTCTTCGTAGCAGATGTTGGGGGCGATGCGTTCACCATGCCATGCAAACGGCGCTTGTGCAAGACCACCCCGGCTGAAGTCGCCCAGCGGAATGTTCATGCGCTCGGTGAACCAGCGGAAGAAAGGCGGAACAAATTCGCCAAACGGTACCAGATGGTGTTTGTCGTACCGGTACGGCGCGGCCAGACCGGGTGCAAAGCCCAGCACCGAGTTGGTGTAGCCCGCCTCCAGGCTGCCCAGCGGAATGCCCAGCAGCGTGGCCTGGCCACCCCGCGAGAAGTGCTGCACGATGGCATCGAGG
>JAUYGP010000055.1 GCA_030690515.1 Giesbergeria sp. | reverse complement strand
TTTGCCAAGCCGCATGAAAGCTATCGTTGATTGCTTCGATGGTGTTCACCTGATGGGTGAAAGCGCTATGCACCCGCCAGCACCACGCTCAGGGCGCCATGCGGCGTTGTTCCTCCTTGCGGGCAGGAGCCCGCCGCGTCGTCTCGTCTTGCCCGGCTCCCAGATCACGGCACCGGCGGGCTCATCCAATTGCCGTTTCTAGGTTCATAAAATACCGCAATGCCTTTTCCCTCCCTGCGGCCGCTCCGGCTTGTCACCTCGCTCCTTTTGCTGGCCTGCGGCTTGGCAAATGCCCAAAACCCACCGAATACAACCGCCCCAAGCGCCCCGGTCGTTCGCGCAGCGGCGGTTGCGGCGCCCGGGCCTGCACCGCTTCAGCCGGACGGTGCGGCGCCCGCGCCGGTGGTTGCACCACCGGCCCCGGCTGAGCCGCTGTCACGCGATGCCCGGCGCATTTACGAGCTGTCGCGCGACAAGCTGGTGCAGATTCGCACACTGCTGCGCAACTCGAACACCCAGGCGTCCATTGGGTCGGGGTTTTTTGTGTCAGCCGACGGCCTGATCGTCACCAACTTCCATGTGGCAAGCCAGCTCGCGCTGGAGCCCGAACGTTACCGGGGCGTGTACGTCACGATGGAGGGGCAGGAGGGCGAGGTCGAGTTGCTGGCCTTTGACGTACAGCGCGACCTGGCCGTGCTACGGGCCAAAGCCCGCACGGCACCGGCGCCAGTGCTGGGTTTTCGGCCCGCCGCCGAAGCACTGGCCCAGGGCGAGCGCATTTACTCGCTCGGCAACCCGCTGGACATTGGTTTTGCGGTGACCGAGGGCACCTACAACGGGCTGGTCAAGCGCAGCTTTTACCCGCGCATTTTCTTTGGCGGCACGCTCAACCCCGGCATGAGCGGCGGCCCGGCGGTAGACGATGCAGGGCGGGTGCTGGGCGTGAACGTGGCCAAGCGGCTCGATGGCGAACAGGTGAGCTTTCTGATTCCTGCCGAGTTTGCCCAGGCGCTGGTGCAGCGCGCCGCCAACGCAGCGCCCATCACCCAACCGGCCTATGGCGAAGTGACCAAGCAGTTGATGGAGCACCAGCAGCGACTGACCGAGCGCTTCTTGAAAGCGCCGTTTCAGGAGCAGCGCCACGGCAATTACCGCGTGCCGGTGCCCGACGATGCGCTGGCACGGTGCTGGGGCTCTGGGCGCGACCCTGGCTTTCCCGGTCTGAACCTGGAACGTACGCAGTGCCAGGCCGACAGCGACGTGGTGGCCGGTGACTTCAACACCGGCACGGTGCGCCTGGGCTACGAGGCCTACGACGCGCCCACCCTGGGCGCAGCGCGATTTGCCCGGGTGTTTTCACAAAGCTTTGGCAACGAGCGGCTCCAAAAACGCGGCAACCGCCACCAGACGGCGGCCGAGTGCACCGAACGCTATGTGGACCCCGGCAGCCTGCCCCTGCGGGCGGTGGTCTGCATGTCGGCCTACCGCAAGCTGCCCGGCCTGTACAACATGACCGTGCTGGCCGCCACCGTTAACCAGCCCACGCAAGGCTTGCTGGGCCGCCTGGACGTGCAAGGTGTTGCTTTTGACAACGGCCTGAAGCTGGCAAACCACTACCTGCAGGCGTTTCGCTGGGAGGCCGCACCATGATGCCAACCCTCGGACTGATCGAAGCCTTTGACCGCCACGGCGCCTTGCTGGCGCGCGCGCCCATCACGCACTGGCCCGTGACCGTGGGCCGGGGGCTGGACTGCGACCTGGTGCTCGACGACCCGTTCGTTGCGCCCCAGCACCTGCGCATCGACCGCCCGGTGGACGCCCCGCGCAAGGTGAACGTTGAGGTGCGCGAGACCC
>JAUYGP010000039.1 GCA_030690515.1 Giesbergeria sp. | reverse complement strand
CGGCCAGAAACTGCGCGTGCGACTGGTGGGCACCGACGTGGAACGTGGGTTCATCGACTTTGAACCGGTGCGTTGACATGCGCAGAAGCTGAGTCAGGTGGCTGCACTGGCCGCTGGAAGGAGGTAGTTGTTGCAATATTTCAAATATTGTTGAATAATTGAAGCATGGAAAAATCAGCAGCCATCACCGTCTTTGAATCTTTGGCGTCCAGCGTGCGGCTGGATGTCTTTCGCCTGCTGGTCGAGCAGGGTCCCCAGGGGCTCGTGGCCGGGGAAATCGCGGCAACGCTGGAGCTTCCCGCCACCAACCTCTCGTTTCACCTCAAGGCGCTGACGCAGTCCGGGCTGCTGGTGGTTGTCCAGGAAGGGCGGTTCCAACGCTACCGCGCCAACATGGCGCTGATGACCGACCTGATTGGCTACCTGACGGATGAATGCTGTGGCGGCAACCCTGGCGCCTGCCTGCCGGGGGTTGCCGCAGCGGACTGCATGGACTGCGACTGATACCGCACGGTGCATCCGTTCTTCTTTCAAGTCCCATGAAAAATCTATCCATCACATGGCAGCGGCTGGTCGACGAGAGCGGCTCCACCTGCCCACGCTGCGCGGGCACCGAGCAGGAAATGCAGCGGGCCGTGGAGCGGCTGCGCGCCGCCCGGGAGCCGCTGGGTGTGCAGCCGGTGCTGGAGACGCGAGAAAGCGCCCCCGCCACGTTCCTGCAGCAGCCTGACCAGTCCAACCGCATCTGGATCGGTGGCCGACCGCTGGAGGACTGGCTGGGCGCGCGCACCGGCAGCAGCCGCTGTTGTGATGCCTGTGGTGACGAGGCATGCCGGACACTCGAAATCAATGGCGCCATCCACGAAGTCATCCCCGAAGCGCTGGTGGTGCGCGCGGGCCTGATAGCCGCCAGCCAGTTGCTCGACCCCACCCTTTCCCTTTCTCCATCCCCCTGACCCACTCCCACCATGCTTAACGTCCTGTTTCTCTGTACCCACAACTCGGCCCGCAGCATCCTGTCTGAGGCCATGTTGAACCACCTGGACGCGCAGTCCGCAAAGCCTGGCCGCTTTCGGGCTTATTCGGCTGGCAGCAGCCCCCGACCCGGGCAACAGCCCCACCCGCTGGCGCTCGACGTTCTGCAACATGCGGGTATTTCCACCGAAGGCCTGCGCAGCAAGAGCTGGGACGAATTTGCTGGCCTCGATGCGCCGCACATGGACCTGATCATCACCGTCTGTGACAACGCCGCGGGCGAGGTGTGTCCCATCTGGCCTGGCCATCCGGCCAGTGCGCACTGGGGCTATGCGGATCCGTCGGAAGGGGATGCCCCTGACCAAGCCAAACGCGATGCGTTCCGCCATACCTTGCATGCCATTGGCCGTCGACTTGAGCTTCTGATGAACCTGCCGCCCGAAAAGCTGCAAAAGACCTTGCTGCAGGACACGGCACGCAGTCTGTCTTCCCATTGACAACTTCCAGGAGTTTTCCCATGACCACCATCCAAATTTTTGACCCGGCACTGTGCTGCAGCAGCGGCGTGTGTGGCACCGATGTGGACCAAAATCTCGTCAATTTCTCGGCCGATGCCGACTGGGCGCGCCAGAACGGCGCCCACCTGGAGCGCTTCAACCTCGCGCAGCAGCCCATGGCTTTCGCCGAGAACGCTCCCGTCAAGGCCTTCCTGGAGCGCGCGGGCCAGGAGGCGCTGCCGCTCACGCTGGTCGATGGGCAGGTGGTGCTGGCGGGCCGCTACCCCTCGCGCGCCGACCTGGCGCGCTGGGCCGGGTTGGCGGTGCCCGCAGCGGCCAAAGTTGAGTCTGCCGGTAGCTGCTGCTCGGGTGGCAACTGCTGCTGAAGGCTGCAATGCCTGTCTGCGCGTCCATTCCTTCACCGAGCTTCGCCATGCACTTTCTTGATCAACCCCCACGCTTTCTTTTCTTCACCGGTAAGGGGGGCGTGGGCAAGACCTCGCTCGCCTGCGCCACCGCGTTGCATCTGGTGGCGCAAGGTCAGCGGGTGCGGCTGGTGAGTACCGACCCCGCTTCCAACGTGGGGCAGGTGTTCGGCATCACCATCGGC
>JAUYGP010000034.1 GCA_030690515.1 Giesbergeria sp. | reverse complement strand
GCATCCTTGGCGCTAGCGCCCTTGTCGATCTTGCCGACGATTTCGGCCAGCTCCATGCGGCCCTGGGCGAAACGCTCGCCGTTGAGGAACACGGTGGGCACGCCCATGATTTCGCGCGCTTCGATTTCGCTCTGGAACACGCCGCCGTCGATGGCGGTGTGGGCGATGCGCGGGTTGAGCGCACTCATGAGGTTGAGCGCCTGCACCACGTCGGGGCAGTTGTGGCACGAGAGCGAGTAATACGTCTCAAAGTGGAAGTCGCCATCGAGCCCCTTGATCTGCTCCAGCAGTTCGGCTGCTTCTTTGGAAGGGTGGCCGCCCACATGCAGCAGCGCCAGCACCAGGGAGGTGAATTCATGGCCCAGGGGCACACCGGCAAAGCGCACGCCGCTGTCCACGCCGGGGTTGGTGATGAGGAACGAGGGCTTGCGCACGTCCAGGTCGTTCTTCTCGACCACGGTGATCTTGTCCGACTGCGCACGGATGTCTTCCAGCAGCTCGCGCAGCTCTTTTGACGCGGCGCTGTCATCCAGCGTGGCCACCAGTTCCACCGGGCGCTGCAGGCGCTCCAGATAGGCTTTCAACTGGGTCTTAAGGGTGTCGTCGAGCATGGGGAAAACTCCTGTATTTTGATTTTTGGGCGTAAAAAAACCCGGGCGCCAGGCACCCGGGCGTCTTGGTGCGCGGAGAAAGTACGCTTAGATCTTACCGACCAGGTCCAGCGACGGAGCAATGGTCTTGGCGCCTTCGTTCCACTTGGCGGGGCAGACTTCGCCAGGATGCGCTGCGGTGTACTGGGCAGCCTTGAGCTTGCGCAGGGTTTCCTTCACGTCGCGGGCGATTTCGTTGGAATGCACTTCCATGGTCTTGATGAAGCCATCGGGGTTGATGATGAAGGTACCGCGCAATGCCAGTCCTTCTTCTTCGATATGCACATCAAAGGCGCGAGTCAGCTGGTGCGTGGGGTCGCCCACCAGCGGGAACTTGGCCTTGCCCACGGCGGGAGATGTTTCGTGCCACACCTTGTGCGAGAAATGCGTGTCGGTGGTGACGATGTACACCTCAGTGCCCGCCTTCTGGAATTCAGCGTAGTGCTCGGCAGCATCTTCGACTTCGGTGGGGCAATTGAAGGTGAAGGCGGCGGGCATGAAGATCACCACGGACCACTTGCCCTTGAGGCTTTCTTCGGTCACGGTGATGAATTTGCCGTTGTGAAAGGCTTCGGTCTTGAAGGGCTGGACTTGGGTGTTGATCAGGGACATGGTTGCTACCTTTCAGGGATAAATGTGAATACAGGGGCTAGTATCGGCCGGTTTTGCGAATAAATCTAATCAATTGAATTCATTGCATTGATCGTTTTTAACTATTCAATCTTATGACAGCAGGGTATTACGGATCGAATATGTCCGCAGTGCGTGCAATGCAGTAGGCTTGCCGATCCACGGCAGACCACTGCCCTCCATGAACTCTCCAGGAGCCCACCATGCAAGGCGATCCCCAAGTCATTGGCCATCTGCAGGCCCAGCTCAAGAACGAACTCACCGCCATCAACCAGTACTTCTTGCACTTTCGCATGCTCAAGCACTGGGGTTTCGACCGGCTGGCCAAAAAGGAATACGAAGAATCCATCGGCGAGATGAAGCACGCTGATCTACTGATGGACCGCATTTTCATGCTCGACGGCCTGCCCAACCTGCAAGACCTGGGCAAGCTGCAAGTGGGCGAAGATGTGGCGGAAATCCTGGCCTGCGACCTGCGCGCCGAACAAGGCGCCCAGGCCACGATCAAGACAGGCATGACCCATTGCGAGACCGTGCAGGACTACGTATCGCGCGACCTGCTGCAAAAAATTCTGAATGACACTGAAGAACACATCGATTTTCTGGAAACCCAGATCGATCTGATCGACAAGCTGGGCCTGCAAAACTACCTGCAGTCGCAGATGGGCGAAGGCGGATAAGCGTCCCACGGCCACGCAGCGCAACACTTGCAACGGGCTTCGGCCCGTTTTTTATGCCAAAGCCCAGCCCCGCTCAACGCCTTATGCTTGCACCCATGAACGCCACCGAGCCCACCCCCGCCACCGATGTGCCTGCCGACACCCCCGAAACCTTAGCGACACCGACGGACGCGCCACCGCGCCCGCAGCAGCCGCGCAACCCCCTGCACGGCGTGACACTCGAATCCATGGTGAAGGCGCTGGCCGACCACTTTGGCTGGGAGGGCCTGGGGCAGCAGATTCCGGTGCGCTGCTTCCAGGTGGACCCGAGCGTGGGCTCCAGCCTCAAGTTTTTGCGCAAGACACCGTGGGCACGCGAGAAGGTCGAGAGCCTTTACCTTTTCATGCTGCGCGAACAAAAGCGCAGCGCTGCCCACGGGCGCTGAACGCCACCCTACCTGCCCGAGGACGCGAGGAAATCGCGGCCGATGCCGCCCCCCAGATCGTTCACGCGGTCGAGAAACTGCGTCAGGAAGGCATGCAGGCCGGTGGTC
>JAUYGP010000026.1 GCA_030690515.1 Giesbergeria sp. | reverse complement strand
GTTGCCCCGTAGCGCAGCGAAGGGGACACGGACAGCGGGGTCGCCTTCTCTTTGGTGACTTTCTCTTGGCGAAGCAAGAGACAAGTTACTGCGCCGCCGGGCGCACATCCCGGCACCCGACCTCAGCAAAAAGACACGTCTCCATCCCAGCGGACGCCCTCGGCAACCCTGGCGCAGCATTCACCCCCACCCCCGCACCGCCCCCCCCGCCCCCAGCACCCCCACCAGCAAAAACGGCAACCCCAACCACAGCGCCAGCGCTGCCACAGCCAAGGCTGCCAGCCGCGCATCCAGCACCAGCGCAGTGCCCGATGCAAACGTATTCATCACGATCAGGGCCGACAGCAGCGCCACGGTGATCGCCCCGGCCACGCGCGTCATGCGGGGGTTGCTCAACCAGCGGGCGGGCACGGCGTAGCCCGAGAGTTTGGTGAGGTAGGTGACGGCAGCGCCAACCAGGATGGCAAACCATAGGGTCATGGTGCGGTCCCCTCTGCGGCATCAGACGCCACCGGCAGCGCCACAGCGCGCTCCGGCACCCTCCAGCCCCAGGCGGCGCCCACGACAGCGGCAACGAGGATGGGCAGGCCGGGCGGTAGCTGGGGCAAGGCCAGCGCGGTGACCACGCCGCTCAATACGGCCAGTGCCACGGGTTCGCGCTGGCGCAAGCGGGGCCAGAGCAGGCCGAGAAAGGCAGCCACCGCCGCGCCGTCGAGACCCCAACGGCGCGGGTCGCCCAGGGCGTCGCCCAGCCAGGCGCCGACGAAGGTGAACAGGTTCCAGAGCACGAAGATGCCCAGGCCCGCCGTCCAGAAACCCCGGCGCTGCTCAGCGAGTGTGGTCTGGCCTGCGGCGGTGGCCACGGATTCGTCGATGGTGACCTGGGCGGCCAGCCATGGGCGCCAGCCTTGGGGCTGCAGCATGTGGTTCATCTGCATGCCGTAGACGGCGTTGCGCACACCGAGCAACGCTGCGGCGCCCAATGCGGCAGACGGGGCGCCGCCGCCCGCAATGACACCAATGAAGGCGAACTGCGAGCCGCCCGTGAACATGAGCAGGCTGAGGGCCATGGCCTGGCTGACGGTGAGGCCGGCCGCCACGGCGAGCGCGCCGAACGACACGCCGTAGAGGCCCGTGGCCACCGCAATGGACAGGCCCATGCGGATGGCGGGGGTCCAGGTGGCGGGGCGCAGGGTGGGTTCAGAGGGACTCACGTACATCAATATTGATAGCTGGTAGCGCTTACTGGATAAGCGATAGAGGCCTAAAATACATAAATTTCTACCTTGGTTCAGGCACGCAATGGTTGCTGGCAAACAGCCCGACTGTTCTGGGGCCCGCCAACGCCGCGCTCGATAGTCCGGCATCGGGGTCAGAGCACGAGTTTCGCTTTGCGAAATCGTGATCTGACCCCGATACCTGCGTCGCTCGCGCCACTGCCTCTGTGCCACAGGCGCGCCGCAGGGGGAGTCCTAGTGTGCTTTGTCCCAGTTCGGCCCCACGCCCACTTCGGCGAGCAGCGGCACCTTGAGGGCGGCCACGCCCGCCATCAAGCGGGGGATCTCCCGCTTGATCCAATCCACCTCGCCCTCGGGCAACTCGAACACCAGTTCGTCGTGCACCTGCATGATCATCTTGATGGCGGGCTTGTGCGCGTCCAGCTCTTTCTGCACGGCCACCATGGCCAGCTTGATGAGGTCGGCCGCCGTGCCCTGCATGGGGGCGTTGATGGCGGCGCGCTCGGCCCCGGCGCGGCGGGAGCCATTGGACGCGTTGATCTCGGGCAGATACAGGCGGCGGCCGAACACGGTTTCCACGTAGCCCATGGATTTCGCAGCGGCCTTGGTTTCGTCCATGTACTGCTTCACGCCGGGGTAACGCTGAAAGTACTTGTCGATGTAAGCCGCAGCGGCCTTGGTTTCAATGCCCAGGTTCTTCGCCAGGCCAAAACTGCTCATGCCGTAGATGAGGCCAAAGTTGATGACCTTGGCGTAGCGGCGCTGCTCGCTGCTCACCTGGTCCACGGCCACGCCAAACACCTCGGCGGCGGTGGCGCGGTGCACGTCGAGCCCGGCGTGGAAGGCGTGCAACAAGGCATGGTCGCCGCTGATGTGGGCCATGATGCGCAGCTCGATCTGGCTGTAGTCGGCGCTGGCGATCACGCGGCCGGGCGGCGCCACAAAGGCCTCGCGCACACGGCGGCCTTCGGCGGTGCGGATGGGAATGTTTTGCAGGTTGGGGTCGTTGCTGCTTAACCGCCCGGTGACGGCCACGGCCTGCGCGTAGTGCGTGTGTACGCGGCCGGTGCGCGGGTTGGCCAACTGCGCCAGCTTGTCGGTGTAGGTGCCTTTGAGTTTGGAGAGGCTGCGGTGCTCCAGCAGCTTGGCGGGCAAGGGGTAGTCCTCGGCCAGCTTTTCCAGCACCTCCTCGTCGGTGCTGCGCGCGCCCGTCGCCGTCTTTTTGACGACAGGCATGCCCAGCTTGTCAAAGAAAATTTCGCCCAGTTGCTTGGGGCTGGCCAGGTTGAAGGGCTGGCCAGCGATCTCATACGCCTCCTGCTCCAACTGCACGATGCGCTGGCCCAGCGCATGGCTTTGTGCCGCCAGCGTGGGCGCGTCAATCAGCACTCCGTTGCGTTCGATGCGGTAGAGCGTCTCGCTGCTCTGCATTTCCAGTTCGTAGATGAAGCGCAGCTTGTCGTCGGCCTGCAACAGCGGCCACAGCGCGAGGTGCACGTCCAGTGTCTGGTCCGAGTCTTCGCACGAATAGGCCGCGGCTTTATCCACCGGCACCTGGGCAAACGGAATCTGGTGCGCGCCCTTGCCACACAGGTCTTCGTAGCTGATGCCGGTGCGCCCCGTGTGGCGCAGGTCCAGGCTGGTGAGGTAGTGCGGTGTGTGCACTTCGAGCACAGAACTTTGCAGCATGGT
>JAUYGP010000025.1 GCA_030690515.1 Giesbergeria sp. | reverse complement strand
AGTTGGTCAGCATGCCGCCCAGCCAGCGCTGGTTCACGAAAGGCACGCCAGCGCGCTGGGCTTCAGCGGCGACGGTGTCGCGGGCCTGGCGCTTGGTGCCAACGATCAGGATGTTGCCGCGGTTGGCCGACAGCTGCTGGGCAAACTTGGTGGCCGCCTGGAGCATCGGCAGCGATTTTTCCAGGTTGATGATGTGAATCTTATTGCGGTGACCGAAGATGTACGGGGCCATCTTGGGGTTCCAGAAGCGGGTTTGGTGACCGAAGTGGACACCGGCTTCCAGCATTTCGCGCATGGTGACGGACATGAGAATTCTCCAAAGGTTGAGTCTAAAATCCAGCCCGACCATTGCAGCCCTGCGGGCCGCAACACCTTGTTTGGACTGGTTTGCTATTTACCTTGCCAGCCTCGTTGCCGCGGCACATAACGCACCAACGGAACCACCGGCCAGCAAAGCCCAAAGATTTTAGCACACCCATGCTTGACGACCTTGACACCACCCGCCGCATCCTGCAAGCCGGTACCGGCAGTGCCCGCGACGCCCTGGAGCGCTGCATCACCGCAGCCCAGTCGCCCGCGTGTGCGCATGTTTTTTCGCGCCCCATGTTTGACGAAGCCCGCGCCAACGCTGCGCAGCCGGGTGTAGAGCAGCGCCCGTTGGCGGGCTTGGCCGTGTCCGTCAAGGACTTGTTCGACCTGCGAGGCCAACCCACCCCGGCGGGCTCCACGGTGCTGGTCGATGCCCCTGCCGCCTTGGAAGACTGCGCTGCCGTGGCGCGGCTGCGCACGGCGGGCGCCTCCATCGTGGGCCGCACGCACATGGTCGAGTTTGCCTTTTCGGGCGTGGGCATCAACCCACACTACGGCACACCCGCCGCCTTTGATGCCCGCACCGGCCCCCTGCCCGGCCCGGCGCGCGCACCTGGCGGCTCCTCATCTGGCGCAGCGGTGTCGGTGGCCACGGGCGCGGCCTTTATCGGCTTGGGATCGGATACGGGCGGCTCCATCCGTATTCCAGCCGCACTCAACGGCATTGTGGGTTTCAAGAACACGGCCCGGCTGGTACCCACGTCGGGCGCCGTGCCGCTGTCCACCACGCTCGACACCGCCTGTGCCCTGACGCGCAGCGTACGCGATGCCATCGTGGCGCATGAGATTCTGGCGGCAAGGCGCGTTACGCGCAGCCCGGCACCGCTGGCGGGATGGCGCCTGGCCGTACCGACGGGCATTTTTCTCGAGGGATTGGACCCAGCGGTGGCGCTCGCCTTCGAGCGCAGCCTGGAAACCTTGCGCCGCGCCGGAGCCCACATCCAACCACTGGCGCTGCCCGAAGTGACCGACCTAGCCCCTATCCAGGCCACGGGTGGCTTCTCGGCCGCCGAAAGCTACGCTTGGCACCGCCCCCTGCTGGCGCAGCACGCTGCGCATTACGACCCGCGCGTGCGCGCCCGCATCGAGCGCGGGGCCACCATGACAGCGTTTGAGTACATCGATTTGCAGCAGGCGCGGGTGCGCTGGATCGCCCGAGTAGAGGCCCGTATCGCAGACTACGACGCCCTGCTCTCACCCACCGTACCCATTCTCGCGCCCACCATCGCCAGCGTGGCCCCGGCCGATGGCCAGGATGCCGCACAGGACGCCGCCCGCGACGCCACATTCTTTCGCGCCAACGGCCTGCTGCTGCGCAACACCAGCATCGTCAACATGCTCGATGGCTGCGCACTGTCCTTGCCCTGCCACACGGCAGGGGAACTGCCCGTCGGCCTGATGGTGTGGCATGCTGCACTGCACGATGATGCGGTGCTCAATGTGGGCTTACGCATTGAAGAAACACTACAAAAATAATAGCTTATAGCGCTTTACTGTATTGCGTTAGAGGCCAAAAACAACCCTAATTTCATGAAGATAGCCATTGTGGGCGCCGGCGTGATCGGCGTGACCACTGCGTACGAATTGGCGCTGGACGGCCACACCGTCACCGTATTCGAGCAGCGCAGCGCCACTGCCGAAGAAGCCAGTTTTGCTACGGGCGGCCTCCTGGCCCCGGCAGTGCTCGACCCCTGGTCGGCCCCCGGCACCGCCCGCACGCCCGCCGTGCTGGGTCGCCATGCGACGCTGCATCTGGGCCGCTCGATCAGCTTGGCCGAACTGTCCTGGCTGCGGCGCTGGCGCCGTGCCGCACGCGCCAGCGCTCGCACCGGCGCTCCCCTGCCCCCGCTGGTCGCCCTGGAGAGGCTGGCCCGCTATAGCCACGCACGGCTGCAGCACCTGACAGAATCGCTCGACCTGGTTTTTGAACGCAGCACAGGCACCCTGCTGCTGCTGCGCACGCCGCAAGACGCCCAGGGACTGGCCCCCGTGCTGAAGGCGCTGCGTGATGCAGGCACGGCCGTGCGCGAGCTCGATGCCGACGCCGCCCGCACCATCGAGCCCGGCCTCTCGCCTTCGCTCCCCCTGTCTGGCGCGCTGCACTTACCCGAAGGAATGGCGGGCAACTGCCGTCAGTTTGCACTGCTGCTGCGCCAGGCTGCACAGCAACGCGGCACGCAGTTCGAGTTCGGTACCCGCATAGCCCGCCTGACCAGTGCCCCGGCGGGCGTCCAGCTGGAGGGCGAGTCCACACCCCGCCCGTTCGATGCCGTGGTGCTGTGCGCTGGTGTGCAAAGCGCTGCCCTGCTGCAGCCCTTGGGCCCACGCCTGCCGCTGGTGGCGCTGTACGGCAGCTCGATCAGCGCACCCCTGCGCGAAGAACTGCACGCGCCGCTGGCTGCCGTCGTCGACGTGCAGACCCAGACGACCATGGCCCGCCTGGGCCAGCGGGTGCGCGTGTCGGGCGGTGCGGAACTGGGCCGCAGCACACCCCAGGCCCACCCGCAAACACTGGGAACGCTGTACCGCGTATTGGGCGAGTGCTTCCCCGGCGGCATCTCACACGCCAGCGGTCTGCAAATGTGGCGCGGCGCACGGCCCATGCTGCCCGACGGACCACCGATGGTGGGCCAAAGCGCCGTGCCTGGTCTATGGCTCAACCTGGGCCATGGTGCCAGCGGCTGGGCATTGGCCTGTGGCAGTGCACGCGCGCTGGCCGATCAGATCGCGGGCAAAACCCCGGATATCGACCTGGAAGGACTGGGCGCGCAGCGCTTCTGACGCACAATGAAGCACCACCCCGCACAGGGGCCCCTGCCGTCCGTCGCCATGCACCGCATCCGCCCCGACCAACGCCACCCGCTGCACGACACCGCCGCCACACGCCGCCTGGAACATACCGCGGCGGCCCGGTTGCCCCCGCACACGCTGATGCAGCGCGCGGGGTTGTGCGTAGCACGGCTGGCGCGCGCCCTGGCACCCCACGCCCGCACCTTCTGGATTGCCTGCGGTCCTGGCAACAACGGCGGCGACGGACTGGAAGCCGCCATGCACCTGCGCCAGCAGGGCCTGCCCGTGGTAGTGACCTGGCTGGGCGCCCCCGAGAACGCCCCTTCCGACGCCCTACGTTCCTGGCAACGCGCCCGGGACGCGGGCGTGCAATTCCTCCGCGATGCGCCCCAACTGGGCCCCCAAGATCTGTGCATTGACGCCCTGCTGGGCATCGGCCTCGCACCAGGCGACACCCGCCCAGCCCCGCAAGGCCCTCTCCTGGCTTTGCTGGAGCAACTGCGCAACGGCCCCGCCCCGCTGCTGTCCATTGACCTGCCCAGTGGACTGCAAGGTGATACGGGGCAAT
>JAUYGP010000022.1 GCA_030690515.1 Giesbergeria sp. | reverse complement strand
ATCATGCTGCCTCCGGGGCGGCGCCGTGGCACGGGCTTGCGCGGCCCACCGCCCAGGGCTCTGGACAACGCCGCACTGCCACCCCCAGATCAGACCGCCCGAGGCCGCGCCATCACACGCCGTGAGGAGTTATGCAGGATGTCCTTAGCTAAGCAGCGGACAAAAGTGGACAAAAGTGGCTGTCCCTTTTTTGGTCCGTCCCTTTTTAGATCTTTGGGCCTCGGTCAGCCCCAGCGCCTTGAACACCGGATAGATGCTGGCCGGCTTTCGATATTGGAATAGGCAAACACCTGTGCCGTTGGCACATCCAGGCCAAATTGGGCCAATTGCTCCGCTGCAGTGGTCATAGTGCGATCAGGAATAGTCGCAACATGACTGCTTCACTATATGCGCGGCTGACAAGCTACACCTGCCACACAAGACACTTGCCCCGGCCTCTCCTTCTGGGTCGTGGCGGTGCGGCTGCTCCTAGCCCAGTCTCCTTTTATGCCATGTCCTTTCCATGCTCCTTTATTTTGCTACTCAGATGTTTTCAGGGTACGCTGCGCCCACCTTGATCCGCGAGGACTCAAGGCTGGCAAGCAGGTCATCATTGAAAATCGTGCCATACCATTGCAATCCCATGAGCAACACAACAACCCCGCCCTCGACCGCCCTGGTACGCAGCGCCTACGAACACTGCAGCCGCATCGCCATCGGCATGCTGACTTCGCAAGGAGACTTGCCCCCACAGCTATTTTTTGTGGGGCGCCCCGCCCAAGGCGACGATGCCGCCAGCAGCAAAATTGCGCGGGTTGGCACGCAGGCCATGGCCACGTTCCACGCCAACCAGGCCAGCGCGGGCCAACTCATCCCGTTCATCCGCCGCACACTGGACCCGGCGAGCGAAGAAGGCAAGGCGCTGCGCAAACAGATCGGCCCGTGCAAGATCGCGGTGCACGCCTGCCATGCCCTGGTGCCCGCAGACCCCCCCCTGCAATACCCTGACAATGCCCAGCCCGCCCTGCGGCCCGACGGCCGCCGGGAATGCATTCTGATCACCGTGCACACGCTGGCCCACAGCGCCACCCTGTACTGCCCCGTGTACCGCGACGCTGCAGGCGCGCTTCAAGCCGCCCGCGCCCCTTGGGCCAGCGATGGGGTTTTTTGAGAACGGATGGCACGCCACAAACCCAACCCGCCCAGGTCGAACCCGGGGCGGGTAGGTTGCTGAAACCGCGGTGCTCTGCACCATCGACCGCATCCAACGGGCATACCACCGGGGAAATAATGGCAATCAGCCATGGGGCCCGCGTGGAACGCTGACGGTCAGCCCAGCATCAGCACCGCCCCAGCCCAATCGCCGTAATCAGCTACGCCCACCACCTGCACCACCACGGGCTCGGCAGCAGGCTGCGGCAAGTGGCTGCGCACCAGGCAGGCATCGGGGGCAAGCCATACGGCGCGGGTACCGAGAATGTCTGGCAACGCGGGGCTTGGTGCCTGCAGCCCCATGACAGGGTGCCCTGCGCCCACAAGGGTGTCGTGCTCCGGCAGGCCGGGAATGCGGACCGGGGGTTTCATACGCGGTGCAGCTTCAAGAGAACTTCAGCGTCTCGCCCTGCGCCAGCGCGGTTTCCAGCGGCGTGGGCAGCAAGGATTTGAGCTGCGCCGCGTAGGCGTTGCGGGCGGTCTGGGTGATCAGGGTGTCGCGCTGCAACTCGCGCAGCCTGTTCTCGCAGGCGACGAGCATCTCCAACTGTTGTTTGGCCTCTTGGGAGAGGGAATCGAGGTCGTATTCGCGGTTGTCGATCGTGATGTTGGGCATGAATGGTGATCTCAGAAAATTGGCACAGCGGGTACCCGTTGTCGGAGGTAACCCTGGACGCGTCAGCGACGGATGGGGCCCTACAGAAGAACCGTTACATGCGATGAATGAAAGTGGCTGTCATCCTGCCGTACCGTTCTATTGTTCTACAAACTACCTAAAAAAATAGCTGCTACCGCTTTTGCAGCAAGCGTTAGAGCCTGATTTTGCCTGATAAAGAACATACCTCACAGGGTTGGCGGAGGCTGTGGCCTGGCACTCCCTCTCCCCTCGCGTGAGAGGGTTGGGGAGAGGGGGCCCATCCCAGGCGCCACTCTTTGTGCAGAGGCCGATGTCCCTACGGAGGCAAGTCGCCAGGCAGGTAATTTTGCCTAGAACTGCAATCGGCCGCAGGCCCTCTGTGCCCCGCCCTTCTGCGGGCTGTACAGCACCTGGCGTGCTGTGCCCATGCCACGCAGGGCGCGGGCCTGCCGCTGGGCAGCCAGTTTGACGAGACTGGCAGGGGTGCCCACGGCATGCGCAAAGGTGCGAAAGAACGTGTCTGCACAGGCAATGAACGCCTCGGTATCCATGTCCAGGCGCTGCAATAGCGGCGGCGTATGGTGCGCCAAGGTGCCCCGTTTTTTCGGGTGCACCACGCGGCCCACGGTGTCCACCAGGTCCAGGTATTCGGCCAACCCGAACGGCACCCCCTGGGCAAAGCGGCCCGTGGGGTCGAACGGCATCAGCGGCGCCTCTGGCAAGGCGGCCAGGGCCTGCTCTGGCAGCAGGCTGGGCAGCGGCGTAGCGCCCTGGGCAACAGCTGGCACGTCGGCTTGCCGCACACTGCACGCCTGCGGTGCATTCACCGGCACAAACGGCTGGCCTCGAAGTTCACCCAGGCGGGCGGCAATCGAGGTGTGGGCACTGCCCTCTAGCGACTCGGCCATGCCCGCGCGCACCGGGTTCAAATCCACATACGCCATGGCAGCCAGCAGGGCCTGCTCGTCCAGCAACGCCTGGCTTTTGAAGCGCCCCTCCCAAAAGCGCCCCTTCACGCCATCCTCGGCATTGGCCTGGCGGGCAATCGACTCGTTGAGCACCCGCATGTACCACGACACATCAAACAGCCGGGCGCGGTAGGTGTCGGCCATCTCGTGCACCTTGGCGATTTCGGCCTCGCCCATCAGGGCGCGCAGCGCTGGCTGCTGGTAGCGCTGCACCAGCAGCGGGCCGGTGAAAAGCTGCGTCCAGCGGCGCAGCACTTCATCGGTGCTCCAGGTGCGGGCGCGCTCGGCGTCCACACGCAGCACGATGTGGTAGTGGTTGCTCATGACGGCATAGGCCGCCACGTCGATGGCAAACACCGAGGCCAGCTCGCGCATGCGCGTTTCAATCCAGCCACGGCGGTGCTCGAAATTGCAGCCAGTGGCGGCGTCGTGGCCGCACAGAAAAGCGCGGCGCACGCAGCGGTTGACGACGTGGTACCAAGGCGTGTCGGCCAGCGAGATAAGGGCGGAGCGGGGGCGGGTCATGGTGGGCTACGCACTCAGGCGGTTTCAATCAAACGGATGTTTTGCCGCAAACGCGCTGGCGACAGCTCAAGCCCATTGGGCCAGCACAGGGCGCCCGCGTCGATAAAGCAGCGCTGAAAATAGGCCTCATCGCGCAGCGGCTCTAGCAAAGGCCCAATGCGCTGCAGCAGCGTGTGGCCATCAAAATCTCCGCAAGTGGCGTCAGAAAACTCCAGCCTGATCTGAAAATTGCCCACATAACGGGCCGTAAGTAATTTAAGCATCTTGGTCTGCTCCGGGTATGCGTTCGAGCGGCTCAAACTTTTGCGCACGCTCCCAATTGATCATGAGTTCGTCTTGGTGGCGCTGACACCACTCCTTGACAATGCTGGCCGCCTTGTTGGGCAGCCGTCCTTCGGTGATCGTGCCTGTTCGAATATCGATCAACGCCTCAAAACCTTGATAGGCAGCGTGGATGTGGGGTGGCGGATGATCGTCGTGCCACATACGCACGATGATGCCAAAGAAGGTAGCGAGAATGGGCACGAGCGGTTCTTCTTGGATGAGGGCGATGTTGGACGGCTTACGCTTCTCTTTAACGTGGGTGTCCTTGATATCGTCCTGTTTTCCACTCACCCTGCTCGAAGAAATCTTGAGTCAACTCTGGTGCGTCGTCCGGGTCAACCCAGGGTTTGTGCGAATCTTGCGATTTCACGTTCATTGGTTTTACTCTTGCTGATGATGCGGACGGGTCATGACCGCAAGCCCATCTGAGGCGCGCGGGCGCCGCGCAGTAGCCCTTCGGTGCTCAAATCTTCATCAATATCGGGCCAATGGATGCCGTAGCCGCCACCGGCCAGCTGCCAATGGCTGCGCTGCTGGGGCGTAGCATTGGCCAATCTGGGGTACCACGCCAGCGGCACCGCAATCGTGCGCCCGTCCATCAAATCGACCACCAAGCGCGCATCATCCAAGACCACGTTCATTGCGCGCACGTCGGTTTCAGGTGCCAAAGAATGCATTCCATGCCTCCTTTAAAGAAGATTGGTGGCTTTTCACCATCCGTTGGATTTTGCCTAAATCTTGCGCAGAAAAGCCTATGCTGCGCGCAACATTCGAATCATGCAACCACACTTTGGCAGTGGCTGCGTCTTTGTCGATATGCACATGGGGCGGCTCGTTAGGCTCATGGCTATAAAAATAGAACCGAAATCCATCCAATCTCAAAATTGTCGGCATATGTTTCGGGCGGTAGTTTCAAGCACTCTTTAAGCAACGCAGGTTATGACATGAAATCATGTTTAACCGCTGATGAATTTTTATGCAACTAAAGTGGGTGTCCTTTATATTACTATGTTATCCGCTGAACGGTAACCCAATACTTTGCCTTCACTGAATTAAGCGTGGACATGGTGATTTAGCGGCTGGATCGCCAGACGCATGCCCATCGCCTTCAGGATTGCCGCTAGGGTCTTCAGCTCAGGATTACCCTTTTCAGATAGCGTGCGGTACAGCGTGTGTGCATTAACATCCGCTTGACGAGCCACTTCCTGTACGCCGCCGAACGCCTTGCTTAGTGCGCGCAGTGCCAGCATCAAATCGGTTTCGTCGCCATCTTCCAGCACGGAGTTGAGGTAGTCGGCAGCCAGCTCTGGATCCTTGCGGAACATTTCAACCGTAGCCTCTTCATGGGTTCGATGTGTCTTAGCCATTTCGTTTCTCCCAGTCTTTCAACAAATTCAAGGCACGCTCAATGTCACGGCTTTGTGACTTCTTGTCGCCGCCGCTGGTCAACAGGATCACGCGGTTACCCACATGCGCGTAATACACGCGGTATCCAGCACCGACGTCGACCTTGAGCTCCCAGATGCCCTCGCGCAGGGACTTGCAATCGCCAAACAGCCCAACTTCCATACGGGCAACGCGCTTGATGATCGCCACCTTGGCCACCCGATCCCGCAGCGATTCGAGCCACGACTGGTATAGGTCATTCTCGGCTTCGTCGAGGTAGTGAATGACTTCGTGCACACCTCAATATTAGCCTTAAAGCGAATTTACAGCAACAATCTCACCCCACCCACAACAGATGCGTCCCCGTCATCGCCGCATCCGGGATGCCAACGGCGGTGAAGACCGGCTCTTCGCCTTGTTGATTGCCCACATGCAGGTAAGCGCCCTCCCAGCGGCAACCTATAGGTGTCCTTTTTAATCCTTGAAACGCTGATTGATTTTTAGGCAACTAAAGTGGGTGTCCTTTTTATTATGGTGATATGGTGTCCATTTTTCTGAAAGGCCCTGTTGTGCAAGGCCCTTCAGGAAAAAACCCCTGCAACCGAGGTCACAGGGGTTTTGGGGCTTTCGCCGCAAGCATCTACCCGAGGGCGGGTGCTTGTCTCCGGGGGAGATTAGGCGACCACGTCTGCTGCGAATGTCGGAGCAGTCGTCACACCTGTCAGCTTGACGAAGATGTTATCGGCTTCAACGTGGGTTCCAGTTGCGCCAGTCGTTTCAGCGTACACATAGGTATTGCCATTAAATACAGCAAACGACACACCGAGGTTGGTCGTGTTGGCAGCAGCCATTGCCGTAGCAATTTGTGCATCGGTAGATCCAGCAGCCAGCGCCGTCACCGCAGCTTGCACTCCAGCTTGTTGACCAGACACAACATCAGCGAAGCCCGTGAATTGCAGCTTGTCGGTGCCTGCAACGAAGTCGGTGATGATGTCTGCCACAGCAGCGCCATCTGCGCCGGCGTTGTCACCAGCAGCGAATGCGAACGTATCTGCACCAGCGCCGCCGGTCATCGTATCAGTACCGTCACCACCGGTGATGGTGTCAGCGCCCAAGCCACCCACAATCAGGTCGCCCTGACCCGTACCAGTAACAGTCAGCTTACCAGTAAACGCAGAACCTGAAATGCTGAGACCGGTGGTACCGGCATTGAGAGCAGTGGTCAGGGTCAGGTTCTGGCTACCAGTGACGTTGACCGTACCGTTCGAGTCGGTCGTCAGATCAAACACGTTGTTGGCAACACCAGCGGTACCAGCGCTGCTGACATTAACGGTGGATGCACCGGTCACGGTAATTCCGCTTGCATCAGAGGCGGCAGTTGTGGAGCCAGCAAGAGCCAGATTGAAGGTGTTTTGGCCCAGCTTCATTGCGACGGTGGATGCAGCGATGTTCACAGCGCCAACGGTCAGGCTGTCAGTAGCGGCAAAATTGGTGCCGGTGAAAGCAGCAGTGCTGCTATGGGCGAATGCCGTCTGAGAAACCAGATCGCCATCAACTTTGAATGCACCTACACCAGCAACTGCCAAAACTTCAACGTTGGTCACACCAGCCAGCAAGGCTACGTTGGCTGCAGCAGACAAATCGGTGGCATCAGCGAAGGCCAGTGTGTCGACACCATCGCCGAGGTCAATTTTGTCGGCCTTGGTCATGTTGGCAAACAACGTTGTGTAGGTGTCACCGCCGGTGCCAGTTTTGATGTCCAGCACTTGGGCAGAGTTGGCGGCGCCAGCGGCAGTAATCTTCAGCGCACCCGTGGCGGCAGAGCCGTCAATGGTTTTGTAGGCAGTGTCATCACTCAGGGTAGTTGTAACTGCGCCTGCACCGGTGAACACGAGTTTACTGGCGGAAGTGGCTGTCAGCGTACCAAGTTTATTGGTGCCTGCGGCGTTCACGGTCAGCGTTTCGATACCTGCAACAGTGATCGAGGTGTAGGCAGTTGTCTTGCCTGCGTCACTGACTGCAATGGTCGCAGCATCGGTCGTGCCTGTGACGCTCGCAAAGGTTGCAGTTTCAGCAGCGCCGGTGGCTGCATTGCCGAAACCAATGGTTTGGGCGACAGTTGCAGTGATGGTCTCGTTCACACCGCCGAGGCTCCAAACTTGCTGAACGCCGCTGTTGCCGGATACGTTAAGGCTCGCGTCTTGATACACGTTGATAACTTCAACGCCTGACACAGTCGTAGCTGCAAAGTTGGCAGCACCTGCAAAGATGTTCAGGGTGTCGGTACCTGCGCCGCCGCTGATCTGGTCGCCTGCATTCAGAGTATCGTTCCCGGCTTGATCGCCAGCGATGATGGTGTCGTTGCCGCCGGTGCCGGCGACGTTATCCACACTGCTAGTGAGCGTGAAGGTCTGACCTTGGTCCACAGGCGTGGGGGCAAAGTCGCCGTTATAAGCCGTGGTGCTGGCGATATTGGACGAGTAGATAAACGACTGTTCAACTTCCTTGTTCCATGCCACTGCCTGAGGCGCATAGATGGCCAGGTCACCCGTGGCGTTTTCCATGGTGGACAGGATTTGCGACAGTTGCAGCACGATCACGCCACGGCTACCGACGCCGTTAGCGCCCAGGTAGTCGGTGAAAGCGGCCAGCAGGGCGTCGTTGGGCAGCATGCCCAGGTTGCCCATGACGCGCGATGCCAGGTCGGCATTGCTCATCGAGGCAAAGCCCTGGGCGAAGGTGGTGGCGAAAGCAAACTGGCTAGCGTCAGTGGAGCCGGCGGTGGCCACCTGGTTGTTGAACACAGCATTAGCTGGCGATGCGTTGTTGAACGCGCGGTTCAACATGGTGACTGCTGCTGCTGCGCCGAATACGGATGCGGACATTTGGGTCTTCCTTTGCAAAGTGAAAATAAAACAAGTTGTCAAAGTGGTGTACGAGCGCTGATGGCGCACACCCACCCACTTTTACAAGTTTGCTTTGGCATTATCACACGCACGTTGCATTTGCAAAGTTCGTGGACAAGGCCTTTAAGCCAACTTGAGAGCGAGTGTAGCAAGCATGCCACGGCGGGGTGGGTGACGGGCGTCACAGCTTTGGTGCGATGCGGCCAGACCCCGTGGCGGGCCTGCGCCCCGGGGGCTACAGCGGCCTACCAGCTACCGCGCACGCCCAGGTAGATACCCCGGCTGTGCATATTAAATAGTGGCAGGTTCGATTGCTGGGCCACCAGCTCGGCGCCGGCCAGCAGGCTCAGGCCGGGTTGCAGGCTGTGCTGGTATTCGGTGCGCAGGGCCAGGCGGTTCAGGGTGCGGCGGGCGCCGTTCTCCAGCAGGGGGCTGTAGCCGGTGGCGTCGCGGGTATGGCTGAGTTCGGCCTCCAGCAACCAGGCACTGGCCCGGCCCACGGGGGTGCTGTACAGGCCCCGCAAGGCATATTCGGTTTGCGCACCGCCGGGACGGGCGGCTTGCACGGGCTGGTCGCGCCCGCCGCGCAGGTTAATGCGCCACTGCGGCGCCTGCGCTGCGCTGGCGCAGGCCCATTGTGCGGCCAGGCCTGTGTAGCGCCCCGACAACAGGGCGTTGCTTTGCAGGCTGCGCTGCTGGGCCTCGCCGCCCAGGCGCCATTGGCAGGCGCTGCCTTGGGTGGGGTTGGTTTGCCACTGCCCTCCGGCGGCGGCGGCCAGGCTGCGGTAACGGGTGTTGCTGCGGGTGTTGAGCAGAGCGGTGCTGGCGTTGATGTAGTGACCGGTGCGCTGCCAAGGGCTGGCGCCTTCCGCACGGCCGGGGCGGCTGCGTTCGGCCAGGGCTTCGAGCTGGCGGGAGCCGGCTTCGGGCACGCTTTGGCTTTGGCGCTGCAGCAGGCCCAGGCTGATGTCCCAGCGGGTGCCGTCGGGCTGGATACGGGTGTGGTCCAGCCGGGCGTCGGCCCGCTGGTAGGCGCCGGGCCGGGGCAGGTTGCTGCCGTCGAGCGGCAGGTTGACCACTTCACCCGGAAAGGTGAGCGACAGACTGCTGAGGTTGGGCGCACCCAGCAGGTTGTTGTCGTAGCCCATGCGCAGCCCGGCATACAGGCGCGTTTGCTGCAGGCTGGCGGTGCTGGCCTGGGCCCAACGCGCGCGCGCGGCCATCAGGCTGGCGCGCTGGGGTTCGGCCAGGTCGGCACGGGCCAGCAGGCCGCCAATGAGCTGCAGGGCCGACGGGGTGTCGCCGCTGCCAGCCAAGGCAATGGCGTAGTCCATTTGCGCAGCGGTGGCGTTGGGGTCGAACAAAAGGGCGCGTTCGAGGTGTTCGGCGGCTTCCAGGTAGCGCTGTTCGGTGTTGTATAGGCGACCCAAAAGTGCCAGGTACACGGCATTTTTCTGGCAGCGTTGCAGGTGGGCATGCAGTTCGTCGGCGCTGCGGGCCTGGCGGGCCAGGTCGTCGCAAGGGGCCGGGCCCTGGGCCAGGGCCTGGTTGCTGGCCAGTACGGCCGCCAGCCCCAGGCCCATGCGGCACAGCGCACCGCGCCAGCCCTGCGCATGCGGGCGGGCGGGGCTTTGTGGCGGCGGCCAGGGGGGTTCAGTCGGTGCGAAGGGCTGCGTCAAGGGGGTAGGCGTAGATGTGGTGGGGTACGCGCATGCCATCGAGCAAAAAAGTGCCCATGGACTGGAGCCCAGCGCCGCCAATCTGGCCTGCCAGGCCTTCGCCTACCAGGATGGGGTGCGCCAGGTCGGCTGTCATTTCGACCAGCCGGGATGCGATGGTCACGGTGCGGCCCATCACCATGTGGGTGCGCCGGCTGGCCAGGCCAAAACTGCCCGCCATGGCGGGGCCGGTTTCCACGCCCAGGCCCAGGCTGAGGGGCTCCAACCCGGCGGGTGCGGGGTCGGGCAGCACTTTGCGGCTGGCGGCCAGCAGTTCGACAGCGGCGCGCAGGGCCTGCTGGGCATGGCCCACGGCGTTGGCGGTGTCGGCTTGCTGCAGCTCGCCGTTCCACACGGCCAGCACGGCATCGCCCTGGAAGGCTTCAATGACGCCGCCATGGGCCTGCACCACGCGGGTGGCTTCGGAGAAGAAGGCGTGCAGCACGGCGGCGGCTTCCTCGGGGGGGCGGGCTTCGCAGTAGGCAGAGAAGTTGCGGATGTCGGCCACCAACACGCTCACTTGCCGGGTGGCGGCCTGGATGGCGCTGCTGGGCGGCTGCAGGGCCAGGGCAGCGGCGACCGGTGCGGGCAGGTAGCTGGCCAGGTGGGCGTAGATGCGGTCGCGGTCGATGCGGCTGCGGGCGTGCGCCAGCGTTCCCATGGCCAGCCCTGCCAGCAGCAAAAACAGTGCAGGCGATGCCCAGCCCAGCCACAGCCCGGCGCGCAGTTGCAGCACTACGTGCAGTGCCAGCAGCGCCAATGCCAGCAGCAGGGCCACCAGCGGCTGCAGGTACACAGGAAAGCGGTTGTGCTGCGCGCCCTGCCCCAGGCGCTGTGCCTGTGGGCGCACCAGCCAGGCCAGCAGCAGCAGGCCAGCGAGCGCCAGGCCGGCCTGTGCCAGCGGTGCCAGGCGGGGGCTGTAGGGGGTGCGCCCATCGATCAGGGCGGCAATGATTTGCAGGTGTGCCTGCAGGCCCGAGCCGGCGCCGCCGTAGGGGGTGGCAATGCTGTCGTTCAGGCCAAAGGCGCTGCTGCCCACCAGAACCCAGGCGCCTGTCAGCAGGTGTGCGGGGATGCGGTCGGCCAGTACGTCGGCGGCGGGCAGGCTGATGAACTGGTCGGGGTGGAGGCGCCAGGAGACGCGCAGGTTGCCCGTGTCGTCCAGCGGGATGCGGCCCAGGCCCCGGGCTACCAGTTGCCATGGGGCTTCGGTCCAGCCGCCGCGCGCTAGGGCCAGGCTGGTTTCGCCACTGCCCTGCAGCAGGGCTGCGATGCCCAGCGCCGGGTAGGCCCGGCCGTTGTGGCAGATGATGGCAGGCTGGTGGCGCACGACGCCGTCGGCGTCTACCCGGGGGGTGATGTGGCCGACGGCCAGGGCCGGGCCGTTGGCCGGTGGCGCCAGCAGCGCGGGCT
>JAUYGP010000017.1 GCA_030690515.1 Giesbergeria sp. | reverse complement strand
CATCCATGAGAACGCGTTCTCGTTCTCGAACCCAAGGAGCACCTGATGACCCATTCCGCGCTCTCGGATCTGCTGGGCTTTACCCAGGAACGTGCAGACTCCACCTCGGACGGCATGAGCGGCTTCATCGCCGCCTACTACCAAAACGCCGACCCCGACGAACTGCAGACGCGCGGCCCTGCTGCGCTGTATGCCAACGCTGCGGCCCACTGGCGGCTGCTGCAGGCCCATACCGACCCGGCAGGCGCCCAGGTGCGCGTATTTAACCCCTCCCTGGCCGAAGACGGTTTCGTCAGCGAACATACGGTCGTGCACATCGTGCACGCAAACATGCCGTTCCTGGTGGATTCGGTCACCATGGCGATCAACCGCAGCAACCGCACAGCCCACTGGATCGCGCACCCGCTGGTGGCCGTAGAACGCGACGGCAACGGCACCGTGCTGACCGCATTCAGCGCGGCCACGGCCCAAGCAGCCAGCGCGCCCTTCGAATCGGTCATTCTGGTCGAGTGCGACCGCATTCTGCACGCGCAGGATCGCGATGCCTTGCAGGCCGATCTGCAGCAGGTGCTGGGCGATGTACGCGCAGCGGTGCAGGACTGGCAGGCCATGCTCGATCGCGTGCGCACAGTGGCACAGGCGGCGGCCCACTCCAGCCTCTCCCCCAGCGGTCAGCAGGAGGGAATCGATTTCCTGCACTGGCTGGAAGACCGGCACTTCACCTTCCTGGGCGCGCGCGACTACGACCTGGTGCGCGAGGGCAGCGCGATGCGCATGCGTGCAAAGCCGGGCACCGGCCTGGGTATCCTGCGCGGCGCAGCCCAGACCGAGCAGCCTGTGCTGCCACCCGAGGCCGTGGCCCTGCTCGAATCGAACGAGCTGGTGCTGGTCACCAAGGCCATGTCGCGCGCCACCGTGCACCGGCCGGCCTGGCTCGACTACATCGCCGTCAAACGGTTCGACCCCGATGGCCAGCTCGTGGGCGAGACCCGCTTTCTGGGGCTGTACACGTCCGCCGCCTACACCGCACCGGTGGGCGATATTCCCCAGGTGCGCAGCCGCGTGGCCGCGGTGATGGCCGCCGCAGGCGTGATGCCCGAGAGCCATGCCGCCAAATCACTGCAGTCGATCCTGGACGTGTACCCGCGCGACGAGCTGTTCCAGATCGACACCGCCACCCTGACCGAGCACGCCATTGGCATCCTGCGGCTGCAGGAGCGCCAGCGCACCCGGGTTTTCCTGCGCCGCGACGTCTTCGGGCGGTTCACGTCGGCCCTGGTTTTTGTGCCCCGCGAGCGCTTCAACACCGAGCTGCGGCTGAAAACCGGCGAAGAACTCATGGCGGTGCTCGATGGCCAGTCGGTGGAGTTCACGCCCATGCTCACTGACAGCCCGCTCGCGCGCATTCACTATCTGGTGCGCGCAAAAGATCGCGCACCAGACAACGTCGCTCTGCAGGCCCTGGAGGCACGCATCGCACGCCACACCCAGCGCTGGGAAGACCAATGCACGGCTGAATTCCTGCGCGTCCACGGTGAAGGGCAAGGGCTGACGCTGGCGCACCGCTATGCCAACGCGTTCCCCACGGCCTACCGGGAGTCGTTCTCGCCCCAGGTGGCGGTGGACGATGCGGACACCTTGTCTACGCTCTCGCCCTTCGCCCCCTTGGGCGTCAAGCTCTATCGCCCGCTGGACGCCAGCCCCGGCATGCTGCGCCTGAAGGTCTACAGCACCGCCAAGATGGCGCTGTCGGACTCACTGCCCGTGCTGGAGCACATGGGCGCACGCGTGCTCGACGAACACCCCTACCGCATCAGCCATAACGGCGCGTCGCTCTGGATCCACGACCTGGGCCTGCAATTGCCGCCCAACACCGACCTGGCACGCGTGAAGCAGCGGTTCGAGGAACTGTACGTGGCCGCCTGGCGCGGTGAGGTGGAAAACGACGACCTCAACCACCTGGTGCTGGCCACCCATCTGGACACGCGCGCCATCAGCGTGCTGCGCAGCTACACCCGCTACTTCAAACAATTGGGTTTTGCCTACAGCCAGAGCTACATTGAGGCCACGCTGGCGCGCAACCCGCAGCTCACCCAGTCCATTGCGGCGCTGTTCATGACGCGCTTCGACCCCGCGCTGGAAGAAGACCGCGCACAGCGACTGCAGGCACTGCACAGCAGCATCGACTCCGAACTGGCCAAGGTGGCCAGCCTGGACGAGGACCGCATCCTGCGCCAGTTTGTAGCCACCATCAGTGCGAGTTTGCGCACCAATTTCTGGCAGCGCACGGCCGACGGCTTGCCCAAAAATTACCTCAGCATCAAGCTCAATCCGCGCGAAGTGCCTGGCGTGCCCGAACCCAAGCCGCTGTTCGAAATCTGGGTGTATTCCCCGCGCATGGAGGGGGTGCACCTGCGCGGCGGGCGCGTGGCGCGCGGTGGGCTGCGCTGGTCTGACCGGCGCGAGGACTTCCGCACCGAAGTCCTGGGGCTGGTCAAGGCCCAGCAGGTCAAGAACACGGTCATCGTGCCCGTGGGTTCCAAAGGGGGCTTCGTGCTCAAGAACCCGCCCCCCATCACAGACCGCGAAGCCTTCCAGGCCGAAGGGGTGGCGTGCTACCAGATCTTCCTGCACGGCCTGCTGGACCTGACCGACAACATCATCAAGGGCGCAGTCGTGCCCCCAGCCCAGGTGGTGCGCCACGACGACGACGACGCCTATCTGGTGGTGGCCGCAGACAAGGGCACCGCCACCTTCTCCGACATTGCCAATGGCGTCTCAAGCGACTACGGCTTCTGGCTGGGCGATGCGTTCGCCTCGGGCGGCTCGGTGGGCTACGACCACAAGAAGATGGGCATCTCCGCGCGCGGCGCCTGGGAGTCGGTCAAGCGGCACTTCCGCACCTTGGGTGTAAACACACAGACCACCCCCTTCACTGTGGCGGGTATCGGCGACATGTCGGGCGACGTGTTTGGCAACGGCATGCTGCTGTCCGAGCAGATCCAGCTCGTGCTGGCCTTCGACCACCGGCACATCTTCATCGACCCCCAGCCCAACCCGGCAGCCTCGTTTGCCGAGCGCCAGCGCCTATTTCAACTGCCGCGCTCCAGTTGGGACGACTACGACAAGTCCTTGATCTCACCTGGCGGTGGTGTGTATCCACGCACGGCCAAATCCATCCGGCTGAGCCCCGAAGCCCAGGCCGTGCTGGGGATCGACGCACAGGAACTGGCCCCGGTGGAACTACTCAAAGCCATCCTGCAGGCACCGGTGGATCTGATCTACAACGGCGGCATCGGCACCTACGTCAAGGCCAGCTTCGAGACCCACGCACAGGTCGGAGACAAGGCGGGTGACGCCTTCCGTGTTGATGGCAACGCGCTGCGCTGCAAGGTACTGGCCGAGGGAGGGAACCTGGGCTGCACACAGAACGGACGCATCGAATACGCGCAAAAAGGCGGCCTGATTTACACCGACGCCATCGACAACTCGGCCGGTGTGGACTGCTCGGACCACGAGGTGAACATCAAGATTCTGCTGGGTGCTGTGGTGGAAGCGGGCGACCTCACCCTCAAGCAGCGCAACGACCTGCTGGCCACCATGACCGACGAAGTGGCCAGACTCGTCCTCCAGGACAACTACTACCAGACACTGGCCCTGGACATTGCCTGCCACCGCCCCGCGTACGTGCTCGACGGCCAGCAGCGACTGATGCAATGGCTCGAAGGCAGCAAGCGCCTGAACCGCGCCATCGAATACCTGCCCACCGACCCAGAAATCGCACAGCGCCGCGCACGCAAGACGGGCCTGACCGCACCCGAGAACGCCGTGCTGCTGGCCTACGCCAAGATGGCCGTGTTCGACGAACTGATCGCCAGCAACCTGCCAGACGATCCTTTCTACAGCCACGCACTCAAGGCCTACTTTCCGCAGGCCTTGCGCGAACGGTTTGCTCAGGCCATGCACGCGCACCCGCTCAAGCGCGAGATCATCTCCACCTTCATCACCAACACGGTGGTCAACCGCACCGGCGCAACCTTCGTCAACTTTCTTGCCGCCGAATCGGGCGCGGCCACAGCCGACGTGATCCGCGCCTTCACCCTGGCGCGGGAAATTTTCGACCTGGAACCTCTGTGGGACCAGATCGACGCGCTGGACTATCAGGTCAGCAGCACGCTGCAACTGGATCTGCTGCACAAGCTCAACGCCATTGCCCAGCGGGCATCCCGCTGGATTTTGCGACTGCGCTCGTCAGACCAAACCGACATGCCCACCCTGATCCAGCGCTACCAAGGCCCGGCACGCGAACTGCGCACCCACCTGGCCGACTGGCTGCCCGCAGGCGCCGTGCAAGGCTGGCAACAGGCCACGGCCACCCTGGTCGAAGCTGGCGTGCAAGAGGCACTGGCCCACAACCTGACCGCGCTGGACCACACCTTCCCGGCGCTGGACCTGGTGGATCTGGCGCATGGCACCCAGGCCAGCCTGGAGCAGGCCGCGCATGCCTATTTCGAGGTCGAAGCCAGTCTGGACCTGGCGCAATGGCGCCTGCAGATCAACCGGCTGCCCACCGACACGCTCTGGCAAACCCAGGCCCGTGCCAGCGCGCGCGACGACGTGTACTCCATCGCAGGCCACATCAGCCAGGGCCTGCTGCAGCGCCAGGAAAACCTGCAAGCCTGGCAAGAGCGAAATACCCGTCCCATCGAGCGGCTGAACCGCCTGCTGACCACCATCCACACCCAGAGCCCGGATCTGGCCCCGGTCTCGGTAGCGCTGCGCGAGTTGCGCCATTTGGCTTGATCCCCTGACCCCATGCACCCCAGCCACATCGAACCCTTCTTCGCCACACTGAAAGCAGCCAACCCCCAGCCCCAGACCGAACTGGAATACACCACCGTGTTCGAGCTGCTGGCGGCCGTACTGCTCTCGGCCCAGGCCACCGACGTGGGCGTGAACAAGGCCACACGCAAGCTGTTTCCGGTGGCAGGTACACCCCAGGCCATCCTGAACCTGGGACTCGATGGGCTGGAGGGCTACATCAAGACGATTGGCCTCTACAAAAGCAAGGCACGCCACCTGCTACAAACCTGCCGCATCCTGGTCGAGCAACACGGCGGCGTGGTGCCCCGCACGCGCGAAGCACTCGAAGCCTTGCCCGGCGTGGGCCGCAAAACCGCGAACGTGGTGCTGAACGTGGCCTTTGGCCAGCCCACCATGGCGGTGGACACGCACATCTTTCGGGTGAGCAACCGCACGGGCCTCGCACCCGGCAAGAACCCTTTGGCGGTAGAGCAGCAACTGCTGCGGCGCGTGCCGCCCGAATACGCCGTGGATTCGCACCATTGGCTGATTCTGTTGGGCCGCTACGTATGCCAGGCGCGCAAGCCGCGCTGCTGGGAGTGTGCCGTGGCAAGGTACTGCGACTTCACACCCAAAACGCCGTTACCCTGAGGGCACCGGTTGTGCAACACACACCGCTTGCTGTGCAACCCATTTCAACAGGCCTTGGCCCATCACGGCGACTGCCGCCCCGGCACAACTGCCACTATGGCCCCCGGGCAACACGTATTGCCCCCGCTCGCTATACTGAATTGCACTGCCCGAGCAATTCTTGGACACCCCATGAACGACCTTGATCCCCGCACCCTCATTGCCATCGGCGGCTTCATGGCACTGGTATTGGGCGTGGTGCTGGGCTTCATGCGACGCTACTACCCCCCCAGCATTCACGGACTGGGTCACTGGGCTCTGGCACCGGCGGCCATGCTGGGCGGCACCATTTTTTTTGCGGCCTCTGGCCCCTGGCCGCTGGAACTGGGCCGTTGGCTCGGCAACGCCCTGCTGCTGCTGGGATTCATGCTGTTCCACTTCGGCTGCAGGCGCTTCTTTGGCCATGCCACGCAAAGGCGTCCGATTCTGGCGATCTATGGGTTGGTGCTGCTTGCGCTGGCCTGGTTTGCCTACGTTGATCCGTCGTACCGCGCACGGGTGGTGGTCGTCACCGTCGCCATCGCCGCCCTGCATGTAGTGACGCTGCTTTTCCTTCTGCGCAGAAGCAACAAGAACTTTCCCATCCGCATGGTGCAGTTCACACTGGCACTGCACTTGGCCGTCCTGCTGGTGCGATTGCAGACTGCGCTGACCATGCGCAACGTGGGCGACCTGATGGATGCCTCGCTGGTGCAGACCGTCTACATCGGTGCCTACGTCATCGCCGTCCTGATGCTGCTGATTGGCGCTATCCTCATGGCCACCGACCGCGTGCGCACCGAGCTGGAGCACGTGGCCACGCACGATGGACTGACAGGCGCACTCAACCGCGGCGCCATCCTCGCACTGAGCGAAGACGAGCACGAGCGCAGCGTGCGCTACGGTCAACCCTTCGCGCTGATGATGATCGACCTGGACCATTTCAAGGCCGTGAACGACAACTTCGGGCACCAGCACGGCGACAAGGTCCTGGTGCATTTTGCCGAACGCGCCCGCGCCGCCCTGCGCCGGGCCGACCGCTTCGGGCGCTATGGCGGCGAGG
>JAUYGP010000013.1 GCA_030690515.1 Giesbergeria sp. | reverse complement strand
CGCCCGCTGCGCATCCGTTTCGAGCGGCAGGTAGAAACGGCCGGCCCCGCGCCGCACCTGGCGCAGCAGTTGCGCAAGCAGCTCATCGACTGGGCCGACCGCAAGGGTTACAGCCTGTACAACGACGGCCTGGTGATCCGCACCACCATCGATTACCGCCTGCAGCAGCTCGCCAACCAGGCCGTGGCGCGCCAGGGCCGGGCGCTGCAGGGCGTGGCCGACTCGGCCTGGGCCGCGCGCAACGCCTGGAACCCTAAGGGCCCGCTGGTGCAGCAGTTGGTGCGCGAATCGGCGCGCTACGAAGCCGCCGTGGCCAAGGGCGCCGCGCCTGAGGATGGCCTGAAGGCGCTGCTGGGCGACGCCGCCTTTTTGCGCGCGCTGCGCCAGGACAAAACACGCGTGCAGGCCGGTTTCATGGCCATGGACCCGCGCACGGGCGACGTGCGCGCCTGGGTGGGCAGCCGCGACTTCGCGCAAGACCCGTTCGACCACGTGCAGGCCGCGCGCCGCCAGCCAGGCTCTACCTTCAAGCCCTTTGTGTACGGCGCCGCGTTTGACCAGGGCATGCTGCCCACCGACATGCTGATGGACGCCGCGGTGGAGATCCCGCTGGGCCGCAGGCAGGTGTGGCGCCCCACGGACGGCAACAAGCCGCCGAGCGACATGCCGATGACACTGAGCGACGGCCTGGCGTATTCCAAGAACACCATTACCGCGCAGCTCATGCAGCAGGTGGGCCCGCTGCGCGTGGCGCAACTGGCGCGCGCCATGGGCGTGCGCGAATCCACGCTGGATGTGGTGCCCTCGCTCGCGCTGGGCACCAGCCCGGTATCGCTCAAGGAAATGGTGGCAGCCTACGGCGCCATTGCCAGCGCCGGTAGCTACCATGCGCCCCGGGTCATCACGCGCATCGAGGACAAGAACGGCAAGGTGCTGGAGGACTTTTCCCCCGCCGCGCCCGAGCGTGCACTGGGTTTGACAGCCGCCCAGCAACTGCGCGGCGCCATGCGCGGCGTGGTGGACAAGGGCACGGGCGTGGCCATCCGCAGCCGCTGGGGCATTACCGCCGACGTGGCCGGCAAGACCGGCACCACGCAGGACAACACCGATGGCTGGTTCATCCTGATGCACCCGCAGCTGGTGGCGGGCGCGTGGGTGGGCTTCAACGACGGGCGCATCACCCTGCGCAGCGACTACTGGGGCCAGGGCGCGCACAGCGCGCTGCCCATGGTGGGCGAGGTGTTCCAGCGGGCGCTGCGTGCCAAGGTGATCGACGCCAGCGAATACTTCATTGACGAAGAAGAGAGCAGTTGGGTGGGCAGTGCCGTGAGTGGCGTGCGCAACTGGGTGTACGACCTGTTTGGCCGACGCACCGGCGGGCCGGACGCCCCGGACAGCGCCCCAGGCGCCGTGCCGGTGCCCGCCGAAGGGCAGCAGCCCGAGATCATCGAGGCCCCGCTGGTGCCGCTGGAGAACGCGACGCCCCGGGCGCAGCCGTTGCCGCCCGTCACCTACGACGAAGAGCCGGAGGCGGCAAGCCCGGAGATGGCACCTGTGCCGCAGCCGGGCGTGGTGATTTCAACGCCGCCTCCGCTGCAGTCTCAGCCGCAGCCGCAGCCGGGCACCGTGCTCGCAACGCCGGTGCAGCGCGGCGTGGTGGTGCGAGCGCCGGTTCCGGCGCAGGGCAACGTGCCGTTTTTCGTGGAAACGCGCGCCTGAGGCGTGGGGCGCGCTGCTATTCGATATCGACGCAGTGCATGCCAAAAGCGCCCGCCCTGCGGTCGGCAAAGTAGCGCACCAGCGTTTCCTTGACGGTGCGGAAGGCCAGCTCTTCCCAGGGCACTTCTTCCTCGGTGAACAGGCGCGCCTCGATGGTCTCAAAGCCGGGGTTGAACACGTCGCTCAGCAACGTGGCACGGTAGAACAGGTGCACCTGGCCCACGCGGCGCACGTTCAGCACCGAAAACAGGGGCCCCATCTCGATCTGGGCGCCCGCTTCCTCGTCGGTTTCGCGGGCCGCGCCCTGGGCCGTGGTTTCGTCCAGCTCCATGAAGCCTGCGGGTAGGGTCCACTTGCCCCTGCG
>JAUYGP010000012.1 GCA_030690515.1 Giesbergeria sp. | reverse complement strand
GGGCCATATGCGCTGCGAGGTCAACCTCGACAGCAACAACGTCATCCGCAATGCGGTCTCCACGGGAACCATGTGGCGTGGCCTGGAGGTCATTCTCAAGGGGCGTGACCCGCGCGATGCCTGGGCCTTCGTCGAGCGCATCTGCGGCGTGTGTACCAGCAGCCATGCGCTGACCTCGGTGCGTGCTGTGGAGGATGCACTGGGCATCCAGATCCCGAAGAACGCGCACCTGATCCGCGAGATGATGGCCAAGGCGCAAATGATGCAGGACCACGTGGTGCATTTCTACCACCTGCATGCATTGGACTGGGTGGACGTGGTGTCCTGCCTCAAGGCCGACCCCAAGAAAACATCGGAGCTGCAGCAACTCGTCTCGCCTTCCCATCCCCTGTCTTCTCCAGGGTACTTCCGCGATATCCAGAACCGCATCAAGAAGTTTGTAGAAAGCGGGCAACTGGGCCCTTTCCGCAACGGCTATTGGGGCAGTCCAGCCTACATCCTGCCACCTGAGGCCAACCTCATGGCAGTCACGCACTATCTTGAGGCACTTGACCAGCACAAAGAGTGGATCAAGATCCAGACCATCTTTGGTGGCAAGAACCCGCACCCCAATTACCTCGTGGGTGGCATGCCCTGTGCCATCAATATCGACCAAGATGGAGCGGCCGGAGCCCCCATCAACATGGAGCGCCTGAATTTTGTCAAGGCGCGCATCGACGAAGGCAATGCGTTCTACCGCAACGTCTACCTGCCCGATGTGCTGGCCATCGGAACGCTATACAAGAATGCGGGATGGCTGCATGGCGGCGGACTGGCCGGTTTCAACGTGATGGACTTTGGTGAGCATCCCAAGGTCAACTACGACAAGAGCACCGACCAGTTGCCCGGCGGCGCCATCATCAATGGCGACTGGGGCAAGATCCATCCGGTCGATCCGCGCGACCCCGAGCAGGTGCAGGAGTTTGTGACGCACTCCTGGTACAAGTACGACGACGAGACCAAGGGCCTGCACCCCTGGGATGGTGTGACCGAGCCGCACTATGTGCTGGGCGACAAGACCAAAGGCACGCGCACCGATATCAAGGAGATCGACGAGAGCGCCAAGTATTCGTGGATCAAGGCGCCGCGCTGGCGTGGCCACGCCATGGAGGTGGGCCCACTGGCGCGCTACATCCTCTCTTACGTGCATGCCAGCCAAGGCAACAAGTACTGCCAGCGCACCAAAGAGCAGGTGGACTATTTGGCCAGCATGGTCAACAGCGGCATTCCCAAGGCGCTGGGCCTGCCCGAAACGCAGTACAGCCTGAAACAGCTTCTGCCCACCACCATCGGGCGGACGGCGGCGCGCTGCCTCGAAGGCCAGTACCTGGGTGAACTATTGCAGGATGACTGGAACGAGCTGATCGCCAATATCAAGGCAGGCGACACGGCCACCGCGAACGTCGAGAAATGGGACCCTTCCACCTGGCCCAAGGAGGCCAAGGGCGTGGGCACCGTCGCTGCGCCACGCGGTCAGCTGGCGCATTGGATCAAGATCAAGGACGGCAAGATCGACAACTACCAGTGCGTCGTGCCCACCACCTGGAACGGCAGCCCGCGCGATGCCAAAGGCCAGATCGGCGCCTTTGAAGCCGCCTTGCTGGGGACGCCCATGGTCAACCCCGAGCAACCGCTCGAAATTCTGCGTGTCCTGCATTCCTTTGATCCCTGTCTGGCCTGCTCCACCCACGTGATGGGCCCGGACGGTGAAGAACTCACGGTGGTCAAGGTACGCTGAAGCCGCCTGACATCACGACATTGGAGAACCCATGAAAACATTCTGCATTCACCGCAAAGGCCTGCTCGCGCTGGTCCTTCTGGGAGCGGCCGGCGCTGCGCAAGCCCACGTGGGCCATGAAGGAGGGCACGCCGCCACCTTCCTCTCTGGCCTCGCACATCCTGTCTCGGGCATGGACCACTTGCTGGCCATGGTGGCCGTAGGGCTGTGGTCGGCCGTCGCCATGCCGCAACGCCGCTGGCAGGCACCCGCTCTGTTTGTCGGGGTGATGGCCCTGGGTGCGCTGCTGGCCCACACCGGTTTGGCCCTGCCCCTGGGGGATTCTCTGGAATGGTTGATTGCCGCCAGTGTCATCCTGCTTGGCGGTCTGCTGGTCAGCGGTACTGCTTTGCCTTTGGCGATCGGTCTTCCGGTGGTGGCTGCATCCGCCCTGCTGCATGGCACCGCGCATGGGCTGGAAATGGTGACGGGGGAATCCTTCCTAGCCTACGGCGCAGGGTTCGTCCTGGCCACGGCGCTGCTGCATCTGGGGGGCATGGGGCTGGGCGCAGCACTGCAGCGCGTGCGCGCCGTGCTGCCGCGCCTGGCTGGCGCCTTGATTGGTGGTGCCGGCCTGTTCATGCTGGTTTCGCGCATCTGACGGATCACAACCAGGAGACGGGCATGAGCAGCACGGCAAAAAGCAATGTCACCGGCATCGACGAGGGTGCGGTCGCCAGCGCAGCACAGGTGCGTTCGGTCTATGTGTACGAGGCGCCGGTGCGCATCTGGCATTGGGTCAACGCGCTGGCCATCTCGGTGTTGTGCATTACGGGCTACCTCATCGGTTCACCGTTGCCCAGCCTCTCGGGCGAAGCAAGCGCCCATTTCATGATGGGCTATATCCGCTTCGCACATTTTGCGGCGGCGTATGTTTTTGCCATTGGACTGATCGGGCGCATGTACTGGGCCTTTGTAGGAAACCACCATTCGCGCGAGCTGTTCACGTTGCCCGTGCTGCGGTTGGCCTACTGGCGTGAGGTGTGGGCCATGTTCAGTTGGTACCTGTTTCTGCGTCCACGGCCCAACCAGTATGTGGGGCACAACCCCATGGCTCGGCTGATGATGTTCACGGGCTACCTTCTTGTCTCGCTCTTCATGTTGGTCACGGGTTTCGCCCTATACGGTGAAGGCCTGCAGGCGGGTTCGTGGGCCGACCGCATGTTTGGCTGGGTGATTCCGCTGCTCGGTCAGTCGCAGGGGGTGCACACCTGGCATCACCTGGGCATGTGGGCGCTGGTGCTGTTTGTCATCGTGCACATTTATGCCGCCATCCGCGAAGACATTATGGGGCGCCAGAGCATTGTCAGTACCATGATTTCTGGGTACCGCACCTTCAAGGATTGAGCGGACCATGGCAATACCCCGGAGCGATACCCCGCAGCGAGTGGTGCACCCGCGCCCGCCGCTTCCTGCGGGGGTGCCGCTGCGCAGCCCACAGCATCCGGGGCGCTTTCTGGAGAAGAATTTTCTTCAGCCACTGTCCCTGAGCCAGACCGATGCGGCCCGCCTGCTCGGCGTGTCGCGTCGGCGCCTGAACGAAATTGTCCAGGGTCACCGGGGTATCACACCCGATACCGCCATTCGCTGCGCCATGGTGTTTGGCACCGATGCCTTGTTCTGGCTGGCGCTGCAGTCCCGGTGGGATAGTTTCCATGCGTGGAAGAGCCTGCGGCAGTCCTGCACCCTGCACTAAGTCCTCTTTACTGTTTTCGAGCCATTGATCATGACTTCTTGCACGCCCGAAATGACCTGTAACGCTTCCCGTAACAGCTTGCGAAATATCGTGGTGCTGGGCATTGGCAATGTGCTCTGGGCCGACGAAGGTTTTGGCGTGCGCTGTGTCGAGGCCCTGCAACAGCGCTACGACTTTGCCGAGCATGTGCAGCTCGTCGATGGTGGCACCCAGGGCATGGCGCTGCTTTCGTATGTGCAGGAGGCCGATGCGCTGCTGATTCTTGATGCCATCGATTACGGCCTGCCGCCCGGAACGCTCAAGGAGGTGCGGGGCAGTGAGGTTCCCTGCTTCCTGGGTGCCAAAAAGATGAGCCTGCACCAGACGGGCTTTCAGGAGGTGCTGATGGTGGCGCAGCTCACCGGAAAGTTTCCTGCACAGATTGCCTTGATCGGCTGCCAACCCCAGGAGTTGGAAGACTATGGCGGTAGCCTGCGTGCGAGCACCAAACATGCGCTCGAAGCCGCCCTCGGGATGGCCGTGGCCCAATTGCAGGATTGGGGCGCATGCCCCATGCCCCGCAACCAACCAGTGGTGGGCGAGCACGCTGTGACCGTGCCGAATTTGGGCTTGGCCGTGTACGAGAGTGGCCGCCCCAGTGCCGAGCAGGCCTGCCGCATCGGCGATCACCGTTTCATGGCTTGAGGGGCGAACAAATCCATGTGTATCGGTATCCCTATGCAAGTGCAATCGATCAGCCCTGGCCATGCGCTGGTGGTCGGTGCAGACCACGCTGAGCGCGTCAACACCGATCTGGTGGGCGACTGCCAACCAGGGGACTGGGTGTTGGTCTTTCTCGGCTCGGTGCGTGAACGCATCAGCCCTGAGCGTGCAGCCGAAGTGCAAGCCACCTTGCTCCTGGTGCAGGCCAGCATGAGCGGTCAGTACGACGCTGCAACGCCGGCCCACGCAGCATTCGATCTGCCTTCGGCCATGGGGCCGGAGCAATTGGCGGCGCTGCTGGGTTCTAGTTAAAACCAACCAAGGAAACCATGATGAACGCTGAAGGTGCCGCCCCACCCCTGGTGCAACGGCTGGTGGATGTGCACGGTGCGTGCTGGATCGACCAGACCAATCTGCAGGACTTCACGAAAGGAGACGGCGCCCGGGTACTTTTCTTTTGCGGTGATCCGATCCGGGTTGCAGAGGGGTTGGATGTGGCCGTGGTCCTGCCCGAGTTGCGGGCCGCGCTGGGGCAGGAGTTTGTCATCGGTGCAGTTCGGGGCACCTGTGAGGACGATATCGCGCGGCGCTTTGGGGTGCAGCGCTGGCCTTCGCTGGTGTTCTTTCGGGATGGTGACTACATCACCACGCTAGCGGGTATGTACGACTGGAACGACTATCTGGAACGGGTGCAGCAGGCTTTGGTGATGCCCCCCAGCCGCAAACCGGGGATTGGTATCCCGGTGGTCACCCTGGGCGGCGACAGCCACTGCCACTGAACGACAGAAAAACACCATGAACGCCAACCCTAGCCAACGCCCTTTTCCCATTCCACTGGTCGATATTCTCGGCCCGGGAAGCCAGTCCGAGGAGGAAGAACTGGACTATTTGACCATGCCGCGTGGCATGGCCACCTACCAGCCGCCGCCACTGCCCGAGCCCGAGGAATTGGCCGGCCATGAAGCAGCGGTGCATGTGCTCACAGCGCTGTTGTCCACCCTCCAGGCGGCTATTCGAGGTGAAGCCGTCTCGCCGGTGCAACTGGCTGGCTTGGCGCCGGAGGACCTTCACCTGATCAACCAGGTTCTGGGGGAAGGCGAGGTCAGCGCACAAGTCATGGCGGCTCCGGGTGTGCCAGGGACCAATGGTGCGGGCGCTCCAGCGCTGGTACAGGTGCAGGAAGCCGTGTTTGCCGGCGTATGGCGGGTGCTGGAACGCCAGAGCGATGGCGTGCTGCACGACCGCATCGAGGTGGGCGCGATTCCAGAAGTGCTCAAACAAGAAGCGCGCAAAGATGCTGTCAGCGGCCACCAGCCCGACACTGAGCCCCCTGCCGGGATCATGAATGCCCCCAGCTTGCTGCAAGAACTGCATGACCAGCGCCAGCAGTGGCGCCCAGGTATGCCCGCGCATCTGGTCAATCTGTCGCTTCTGCCGCTCAGCCTTGAAGATGTGGGCTTTCTGGACAAGCAACTGGGCACAGGGCGCGTGCTGATTCTGTCGCGAGGTTATGGAAACTGCCGCATCACCAGTACCCGAGTGGCCAATACCTGGCGCGTCGTTTACTACAACTCGCAGGACGCCATGATTCTCAATTCTGTCGAAGTGGTGGACATGCCGGAAGTGGCCTGTGCGGCCCATGAAGATCTGGTGGACTCTGCGCTGCGGCTAGAGGAGGTGCTTGAATGGGTGAATCAGGCATGACCCCATCACCCACCGGAGGACTTGCCTTTGGCGACACCTCGCAGGTTCCGGCGCAGGCCCGTCTCGAATGCAAGATCTGCTGGTGGGTGTACGACCCGGCCGAGGGCGACTCGGTGTGGCAAATTGCCCCAGGTACGCCGTTTGCGGCGCTGCCGCCGCACTGGCGGTGCCCGCAATGCGATGCCGAAGCCAGCAAATTTTTATTGCTGACCGATTGAGGCCGCAGCGCGATGCACGACACCCTGGACAAGAAAGTGGCGTTGCTGGAAACGGTTTTTCGCCGTATCCAGGCAACGCGGATGGAGGGTGTGCCCCTGCTTCACCCTGGCCTGCATGTACAGGCGATCGGTTTTGCCCAAGAGCCCAAGGCGCCCGTGGCCATGGGGGTGTTGGTCACGCCCTGGTTTATGAATTTGCTGCGTTTTCCTCTGGGGGATGCCCCTGACGCGTCGCTGGAAGTCAAAGTGCAGTGGGGCGTGAATCAGCTCAGTTTCATTGCGGCCTTTGAGGCTGAATTCGGGGCCTTTGCCATCTGCTCTCTGGCCTCGCCCCTGTTCGAGTACGTTGATCAAGATGCTGCTGTGGCCACAGCCCGTGAGGTCCTTGCGCAGTTGCGCAGCCCTCGGGTGGGCACACAGACCCCCGACCCCCAGCGGCGCAGGTTTCTTTTGGGTCGCAGCGCATTGCCACCCGCTGAGAGCAGTCTTGCGCGTATGAAAGGGGCCGCCTGATGGCCATGCCGGGCCAGGAGCGCTTGGTGTTTATGCCCGGTGCCGCTGTGCCTGTGGCAGGCGTGCGTGCGCCACTGGCCCAGCGGTTGCTGCAAGGGCGCGCCTGCGCGCTGGCGCCCGTGTTGCTGGGCAGTCTGTATTCGATGTGTGGGCAGGCGCACCGGGTTTGCTCCCAATTGGCGCTGGCGGCATTAGAGGTGGGCGAAGGGGCGCTGCATCGTCCCGATGCCCCGCAGCGCCTGGCCTTGTGGCGCGAAGCTTTGCGTGAGCATCTGCGCCGCCTGTTTATGGACTGGCCCACATTGCTGGGACAAGGTCGCACACCTTGCACGCCGCTGTTGGTGGCCTGCCCAGGGTTACAGCCTGGATTGCAGTATGAAAGCCCTGCGCTGCAAGCCTGGCTGGAGCAGCACGTGCTGGGCATGCCTATGTCCCCTTGGCTTCAGGGTTGTCAGAAAAACCCGGGGGCATGGCTGCTTCAATGGGTGCATGAAAGTCCCACCGTACCTGCACAACTGCTTTTGGGCGCCATGCCGATGGGCGGGGCCTTGCAATGCACCTGGCCGGTACTTGAGCTGGACGATGGGGGCGCCGTGTTGAAGCAGTTGAGCGTGCACATGCGCGCCGACGATGCCTTCACTTCGCGTCCTCACCTGGGCGGGCGGTGCCTCGAAACAGGGTGCTGGAGCCGCGCGGGGGCCGTGCCCGTGCACGATGTGTGGACGCGGCTTGCGATGCGCATCGCAGAGGTGACGTTTCTGGCACAGGACACCCAAGGCAAAAGACTGCAGGCGGGCGCCTGGTCACTGGGCGCAGGTGAATCGATCGCCTGGTGCGAAACGGCCCGGGGAGTGCTGGTGCATTGGCTGCAAGTGGATGGACAGGGCCGTATTGAACGCTACAGCGTGCTGGCCCCGACCGAGTGGAATTTTCATCCGCAAGGTGCGGTCGCGCAGCTCGTGCGGGCATTGCCCGAGCTTGTAGCCCCGCATGAGGTGGCGAGCGCAGTTGATCTATTGGTCGCCTCATGGGACCCCTGCGTGGGCCACACTCTGGGGTCGGCACAGACCCTCCTGGGAGGGGCGCATGCATGAGCTGAGTTTGGCCGGCGGCATCCTGAAGCTGGTGGAAGATGCTGCGGCGCGCGAGTCGTTTGCGCGGGTGTTGCAGTTGCGTCTGGAAGTGGGCAAGCTGGCTGCGGTGGAGGTGCAGGCCCTGCGCTTCGCCCTGGAATCGCTGGCCCCTGGAACGGCGTTGGACGGTGCGGAGCTGGTGATCGACGAGCCTGCGGGCCAGGCTTGGTGCATGGGATGCAGCCAGACCGTGGAGATCGCCGCGCGTGGTGATCCCTGTCCCTCCTGTGGCGGCCACTGGCTTACCCCCCAAAGTGGCGAGGCATTGCGCGTGGTCGACATGCAGGTGGTTTAACCTAGAAACGGCAGTGATGTGAAAGGACTGAACGATGTGCGTAGTTTGTGGATGCAGTGCCGCTGAAGCGGGGAAAGACGCAGCAATGGAGGCCGGACGCGCCGTGGTGGATGCCCACACGGGCGATCTGCACTTTGGTTCAGGTGCCGCCCGCGTTACCGTGCCGGGTCTGAGCGAGGCGCGTGCCATCCGCATCGAGCAAGATGTGTTGGGTGCGAACAACCAGATTGCACAACAGAACCGCGCGCATTTCCACAGCCATGGTGTGCGGGCGCTGAATCTGGTGTCCAGCCCCGGTTCGGGCAAAACCACGTTGCTCTGCGCCACCATCCTGGCTTTGCAGAAAAGCCACCCCGACGTGCCGCTGGCGGTGATCGAAGGCGACCAGCAAACCTCGCACGATGCCGACCGCATTCGCGCCACGGGTGCTCCGGCGATCCAGGTCAATACCGGCAAGGGCTGCCACCTCGATGCGCCCATGGTGGCGCAGGCCTTTGCCCGGCTTTCACTGCATGCCCATGCTCACGGGCATGGCCATCACCACGACCATGACCACGACCATGACCACGGACACGGACACGGACACGGACACGGACATCGCCCGCAGTCGCTGTTGTTCATCGAGAACGTCGGCAACCTGGTTTGCCCGGCGTTGTGGGATCTGGGCGAGGACGCCAAAGTGGTCATCCTGTCGGTGACCGAGGGCGAAGACAAGCCGCTCAAATACCCCGATATGTTTGCTGCGGCGCAGCTCATGGTGCTGACCAAGACCGACCTGTTGCCACACCTCCAGTTCGATGTGCAGCGCTGCATCGACTACGCGCACCGCGTCAACCCGGGGATCCGCATCCTGCAACTGTCGGCGACGACGGGCGAAGGCATGGATGCCTGGCTGGCGTGGCTGCTACAGGTGTCCGGCAGCGCCGCCAGTACCCCATCGGCTAGTGTGCAGGCGCGCATTGCGCAGCTCGAAGCCGAACTGGCGCAACTCAAGGGCGAAGGTAGCTGAACCATGACACGCATCCTCGCCTGCGGGGCCTTTCTCAAGAACAGTGCCTGCCTGTTGGACACGGACGCGCCACAGGCGCCGCTGTGGTCTGCCGTGCATGGCGACCTGTCTGACCCTGCGGCCTGCATGGCGCTAGAGCAATCGGTGCAACAAATGCTGGCGCAGGCGGGTGGGGCGGTGGATGCTGTGGCACACGACCTGCACCCGGACTTTTTTAGCACCCGCCTGGCCTTGCGGGTGGCTGCTGAGCGGGGCGTGCCCGCCATCGCCGTGCAGCACCACCATGCCCATATTGCAGCCGTGTTGGCCGAGCAAGGCATGGATGAAGCCGTGGTG
>JAUYGP010000011.1 GCA_030690515.1 Giesbergeria sp. | reverse complement strand
CACCACGGGCCTGAACATCCAGATCATGAGCCAGGTGCGCGCCATGCGTTACACGCTGGAGCGCGTGAATCGCGGCCTGGACACCATCTCGGTGACCGGCAACATCCTGCGCGACTATCTGACCGACCTGTTCCCCATCATGGAACTGGGCACCAGCGCCAAGATGCTGTCCATCGTGCCTCTCATGGCGGGCGGCGGCATGTACGAGACCGGTGCCGGCGGCTCGGCGCCCAAGCATGTGCAGCAGTTGGTCGAAGAAAACCACTTGCGATGGGATTCGCTGGGCGAATTTTTGGCCCTGGCCGTGTCGCTCGAAGACCTGGGCCTCAAGACTGGCAACGCGCAGGCCAAAATCCTGGCGCAGACGCTCGATGCCGCCACCGGCAAGCTGCTGGAAAATAACAAGAATCCGTCGCCCAAGACCGGACAACTTGACAACCGAGGCAGCCAGTTTTATCTGGCCCTGTACTGGGCACAAGCGCTGGCGGCGCAAACCGATGACGCTGCGTTGGCAGCCAAGTTTGCCTCGTTTGCCGACCAGCTGGCTGCAGGCGAGAAGGCCATCGTGGCCGAACTCGCAGCAGTGCAAGGCAAGGCTGTGGATATTGGCGGCTATTTCCAGCCTGACCTGGACAAGCTCAACACCGTCATGCGCCCGAGCGCAACGCTCAACGCGGCCCTGGCCACCATGCAGAGCTGATCGCTGGCTCCGCAGTTCTGTCAGATCGGGCTAGCGCCGGGGGCCTGGCAGGAAGTGCCGTCCAAAAGCCGATCCACCGACGCGAGTGGGTCGGCTTTTTTTTGCGCAATCAGATCAGCAATACGAGGTCAGTGGCTCGCAGAGAACGGTGTACCGACCAGCTTGCTGCCCGCCTTGATCGACTTCTTGGCAAACCAGCCCTGGTTCATCTCCAGCACAAAGCGCACGGGCTTGTCTGAGCAATGCGAATCGGTGGTTTCGGGCTTCATGTCGGCCAGGTTCACGATGGAGCCATCGTCGGCCACAAAGGCGGCCGTCAGCGGGAGCAAGGTGTTTTTCATCCAGAAGCACTGAATACCCGGCTGGTGGAACACAAACAACATGCCCTCATGCTGCGGCATCTCCTTGCGGTGCATCAGGCCGATCTGGCGCTCTTGGGGGCTCAATGCAAGCTGCGCATCGATGCGGTGCATGCCTGCAGTGAGTTGCACGCGCTGCAGGTTGAGCTGCGGCTCTTGCGCCTGGGCCAGTGTGCCTGTCAACGCCAGCGCGCCCGTGCAGGCCAGCAAAGCAAAACGGGGCAGAGAAGAGAATTTCATGGAAGGCCCATCGTGGACAGAAAAATACCATCGCAGGCATAAAAAAGCCCGCGGCTGCGGGCAATTTTGTCGCAAAAGGGAAGAAGGCACAGAGCCTGCTCCCACTTTGCTTTGTTAGACAGCCTTGGCAGCCGACTTGTGGGCCTTTTTCTTGGCCACTTTCTTGTGGGCTTTCTTGGCGGTCATCTTGGTTGCTGCAGGTGCCGGTGCGGCGGCTGCTGCTGCTTCGGGTGCAGCAGCAGGGGCTGCTGTGGCAGCGGGGGCCTGCTGTGCAAACGCACCTGCGGCAAACAGACCGGCGATCAGGGCAGTGAGAAGCTTGTTCATAGAAACCTTTGACGTGCAAATGAAGAGTTTGATGCGTCGCAAAAAGACTGCGAAGCTTATCCACAACGCCCGCCAAACCGCGGCGTTGACAGGGTTCCCCGATTTATTTGTCGGTAGAATCTGACGGTTTAGAGAGTTTTGCCTAACCCGCTGAAGACCCTTCAGCATTCCATCGGAGACCTCACGTCCATGACCAGCTACCAGCACATCAAGGTGCCTGCCGAAGGCACGAAAATCACCGTCAATGCCGACATGTCGCTGAATGTGCCGGATCAGCCGATCATCCCCTTCATCGAAGGCGACGGCACGGGTGGCGATATCACGCCGGTGATGCTCAAGGTCGTGGACGCAGCGGTGGCCAAGGCCTATGGCGGCAAGAAAAAGATCCACTGGATGGAGGTGTACGCCGGTGAAAAAGCCACCAAGGTCTATGGCCCCGACGTCTGGCTGCCTGAAGAAACGCTCGCTGCCATCAAGGACTACGTCGTCTCCATCAAGGGCCCGCTGACCACGCCTGTGGGCGGCGGCATCCGTTCGCTGAACGTGGCCCTGCGCCAGGAGCTTGACCTGTACGTCTGCCTGCGCCCCATCCAGTATTTTGAAGGCGTGCCTTCGCCTGTGAAAGAGCCGCACAAGACCAACATGGTCATCTTCCGCGAGAACTCGGAAGACATCTACGCCGGCATCGAATTCGAAGCCGAATCCGACAAGGCCAAGAAGCTCATCAAGTTCCTGCAGGACGAAATGGGCGTCAAGAAAATCCGCTTCCCCAACACGTCCGGCATCGGCATCAAGCCCGTATCGCGTGAAGGCACTGAGCGCCTGGTGCGCAAGGCCATCCAGTACGCCATCGACAACGACAAGCCCAGCGTGACCATCGTGCACAAGGGCAACATCATGAAGTTCACCGAAGGGGGCTTCCGTGACTGGTCGTACAACCTGGCCGCCCAAGAATTCGGCGCCGAGCTGATTGACGGCGGCCCCTGGATGCGGTTCAAGAACCCCAAGACGGGCAAGGAAATCACCATCAAGGACAGCATTGCCGACGCCTTCCTGC
>JAUYGP010000301.1 GCA_030690515.1 Giesbergeria sp. | reverse complement strand
CACGCAGGCGCTGGCGCAGGCCACCGAACAAGTGGTGCGCGAAGTGGCCGAGTGGCTGGAGCAAGCTGGGCGCTGAGTGCTGCACTGACGCCGTGCCCCGCTGGCAGGCCGCCAGCATTTTCCTACCGGCGTAGTCCAGCACCGACGCACAGTGCGTGGCCTCGCCTACGCCCGGCGCGCGCTCTGCGGCCTACAGTTTCCCCATCGCCTCTTGCAGTAGTTCCAAGCACAGTGCAGGGACGGCAGGAGCGAATCGAAGAGGAAACACACCATGAATGAAGACCGAGTCAAAGGCAACTGGAAGCAATTTACCGGTAAGGTCCAGGAGCAATGGGGCAAGCTGACCAACGACGACCTGGACGTCATTGCGGGCCGTCGCGAGCAGTTCATCGGCAAGCTCCAGGAGCGCCATGGACTGGTGCGCGACGCCGCCGAGAAGCAGCTCAAGGAATGGCAGGACCGCCACCCTGAATTCCGTTTCAACGACTGATTTCATTTCTAAACCATCCGTGTCGTTGTTGCTTCGCCTTGCCGTGCTGCGGCACTGTCTGCGGCTTCGCGCCTAGACACGAATGATTTGGAAACAGAATGACGATGCAAGGCCTGCGGGCCTTGCGGCACGGCACGGGTGTGACGTGCCTATTTTCTTTCTTTTGGAGAGTTGCACCATGACCTTCGCACGCACCTGGCTGGTTCTGGCCGCCGTCGGCTTCGCAGCCAACACCGGGATGGCCATGGACAAGGCCGGGTTCAATGTAGCCCAGGTGCAGATCAACGCCGACTACAAGGCCCAGAACAAGCACTGCAAGACCCTGACCGGCCATGATCGGGACGTGTGCATGAAAGAAATGGTGGAGCGCAAAAAAATTGCTCTGGCCGACTTGAAGGCGCGCTTTGCGCCCAGCGACAAGGCCGCTTACCAGGCCGGAGTGGTACGGGCCGATGCGGCCTTCGCGGTAAGTCAGGAAAAATGCAACGAGCGTCCCAACCATTCCCGCAAGGTGTGCAAGAAGGACGCCAAGGCGCTGCATGTGCGGGCCCTGGAAGATGCCCGTATTGCCCTCATTGAGGCCCGGATGGCCGATACACCGGCCGCCAGGGACACCGCCGTGGCGGCAGCCCGAAAAACGGCGGTGGTTGAGCGCCGAGCGATGGATTACGACGCGGCGAGCGAGCGCTGCAAAGCCGTGGCGGACGATGCGCAAGCCCAGTGCTTGGAAGACGCCCGGCGTGTCTATGGTCCCGGTAAAGATTGAAACGCAGAGCGGCCGCCAGGTCGCTCAAGCCCGCATCAGTGCTTCGATCTCGTCCACGCGCACAGGCACGCCGCGCGTGATCAGTTCACAGCCCTCCTGCTGCACCACGGCGTCGTCCTCGATGCGGATGCCCAGGTGGTGGAAGGCCTCGGGTACGCCGGGCGCCGGGCGTACATACAGGCCGGGCTCGATGGTCAGCACCATGCCTGCGCGCAGGATGCGGCTGGGGCGGTCCACGATAACCTCGCCCGACAAGGGGTCACGCCGCTCGCTGGACTGCCCCGCTTCCGAGGGTTCCACATAGCTGCCGCAGTCGTGTACATCCATGCCCAGCCAGTGGCCGGTGCGGTGCATGTAGAACGGGAAGTAGGCGCGCCGCTCGATTACATCCTGCGCCGTGCCGTGCTGGTGCTTGTCCAGCAGACCCAAGTCGAGCAGCCCCTGCGCCAGCACGGCTACGGTGGCCTCGTGCGGGGCATTGAAGCGCGCACCGGCGCGGGTGGCGGCAATGGCGGCCTCCTGGCTCGCCAGTACCAGCTCGTAGAGGGCGCGCTGCGGCCCGGTAAAGCGCCCGTTGGCCGGAAAGGTGCGCGTGATGTCGCTGGCGTAGCCATCGAACTCGCAACCTGCGTCGATCAGTACCAGCTCGCCGTCGCGCACGGGCGCCTTGTCGGCACGGTAATGCAGCACGCAGGCGTTGGCCCCGGCCGCGACGATCGAGCCGTAGGCCGGGCACTGCGAACCCTGCTCTCGGAAAGCGTGCAGCAACTCGGCGTCGAGGTGGTACTCGCGCACTTCCTCGCCTGCGCGCAGCATGCGGGCACAACGCTGCATGGCGCGAATGTGGGCGGCGGCGCTGATGGCGCTGGCGTGGCGCATCAGGGCCAGCTCGTGCGCATCTTTCACCAGGCGCATTTCGTCCAGCAGCAGGCACAAATCGGCCTGCCGTGCCGGGCAGAGTGCGCCGTAGCGCACCCGGGCGCGCACCGGCGTCAACCAGCCGTCCACACGTGCCGCCAGGCCCGAGTGCGTGGCAAACGGGTACCAGACGCATGCGCGGTTCTCCAGCATGCGCGGCAAGCGCTGGTCCAGCTCGGTCGCCGAATACGCTGCATCGAGGCCCAGCGTGTCGATGGCGGCCTCAGGGCCGAGGCGATAGCCGTCCCAGATCTCGCGCTCCGGGTCCTTGGGATTGCAGAACAGCGTGCTCTTGCCGTCCTGCGTCAGCACCAGGCAGGCGCCGGGCTCGGTAAAGCCCGTGAGGTAGTAAAAGTAGCTGTCGTGGCGGTACAGAAAGTCGCTGTCGCGGTTGCGCATGCGCTCGGGCGCGGTGGGGACGATGGCGATGCCATCGGTGCCCAGTTGGGCGGCCAGGCGCGCGCGGCGCGCGGCGTAGACGGAAGTGGGCACGGTCAGGGTCATGGCACAGGGGCGATTGTGTTGAGTTCAGCCAGCCGCTCGGGGGTGCCTACATCCGTCCATCGTCCGGTGTAGAGCTGCGCGCTGACGCGGCCATTGTCCATGGCACGGCGCAGCAGCGGGGCCAGAGGGGCTTTGACACCCTGGGGGTTGCCAGGGGGAATATCGCACCAGTGCGGTGTGAACAGTTCGGCGCGCAGCAGCGCGATGGTGCTGTAGGTGTAGCGCGGTGCGGGGTCTCCGGGTGCCAGGTTCAATGCCAGGCCTTCGGGCGAAAGTCCGAAGTCGCCGCGCGCGTTGTGCGCGGGGTTGGGTACCAGCCACAGGTGGGCCAGCATGCTGCTGGCGGCAAACGCCTCGGCGTCCGCGGCGTCGAAGCGGAAGTCGGGGGCAAACACATCGCCCGCCGCCAGCCAAAAAATGTCGCCCAGGAGCGGTAGCGCGCGCGCAATGCCGCCGGCCGTCTCCAGCGCATCGCCAAAGTCGCGGCCTTCATGGGAGTATGAAATCAATAGCGCGTTGCGCTTTCTGTTCGTGCCCTGGAGGTCAAAATGATCTTGAAATTGATCGCTGATCCGTTCGCCCAGCCAAGCCGTGTTGATGACCACACGCGGCACGTCAGCCTGTGCCAGGGCCTGCAAGTGCCACTGCAATAGTGGTGTGCCCCGCACGGCCAGAAGGGGTTTTGGCATGGTGTCGGTCAGGGGCCGCATGCGCTCTCCGCGACCGGCGGCCAGTAGCAGAGCAGCAGGCTGTCGGGTCGCGGGAAAGGGAGGTGGGGCACCGTTCATCGCAGCACTGTAGTGCATCGTGCAGGCGCATCGGACGCGGCCTTTTGGGCACACCGTTAAAATCTCGGGTTTTCCCTTCTCTCCCTGACCGGAACCGCCCCCCATGGCCCACTCTCAACAAATGGCGAATGCGATCCGCGCACTCGCAATGGACGCCGTTCAACAAGCCAATTCCGGCCACCCCGGTGCCCCCATGGGCATGGCGGATATGGCCGTGGCACTGTGGGGTCAGCACCTGCAGCACAACCCGGCCAACCCGCACTGGGCCAACCGCGACCGCTTCGTGCTGTCCAACGGCCACGCGTCCATGCTGCTGTACGCGCTTTTGCATCTCACGGGTTACGACCTGCCCATGAAGGAGCTGAAGAACTTCCGCCAGTTGCACAGCAAGACCGCAGGCCACCCTGAGGTGGGCGTGACCCCCGGCGTGGAAACCACCACCGGCCCGCTGGGCCAGGGCGTTACCAATGCCGTGGGCATGGCGCTGGCCGAGAAGCTGCTGGCCGCCGAATTCAACCGCGAAGGCCATGCTGTGGTGGACCACCACACCTACACCTTTATGGGCGACGGCTGCCTGATGGAAGGCATCAGCCACGAGGCCGTGGCCCTGGCCGGTGCCTGGAAGCTGAACAAGCTGATCGCGCTGTATGACGACAACGGCATCAGCATCGATGGCCAGGTGCAACCCTGGTTCATCGACAATACCGCCCTGCGCTTTGTGGCCTGCGGCTGGAATGTGATTGGCCCGATCGACGGACACGACGCCGACAAGGTGTCCGCCGCCATTGCCGAAGCGCACAAGCAAACCGAGCGCCCTTCGCTCATCATCTGCAAGACGCACATCGGCCAGGGTTCACCCAACCGTGTGAACACCGCCAAGGCCCATGGAGAACCCCTGGGCGCCGAGGAAATCGCGCTGACCCGCGAAGCCCTGGGCTGGAGCTCTGCGCCCTTTACCGTGCCCGACGAGGTGTACGCCGACTGGAGCGCCCGCGCCAAGGGCCTGGCCGCCGAGCAGGCCTGGAACGAGCGCTTTGCCGCCTACAGCGCCGCCTTCCCCGAGCTGGCCGCTGAATTCACGCGCCGCATGAATGGCAACCTGCCCGCCACGTTTGCCCAGGTGGCTGTGGACACCGTAGTGCAGGCCCACACCAAGGGCGAAACCGTGGCCAGCCGCAAGGCCAGCCAGCTCGCGCTCGAAGCCTTTACCGCCGCTTTGCCCGAACTGCTGGGCGGCAGCGCCGACCTGACTGGCTCCAACCTCACCAACACCAAGAGCACCCCCAGTCTGCGCTTTGACATGCAAGGCGCTGTGGTGAAAAACGAAGACGGCGTGGGTGGCCGCCACATCAACTATGGCGTGCGCGAATTCGGCATGGCCGCCATCATGAATGGCATCGCTCTGCACGGCGGCTTCATCCCTTACGGCGGCACCTTCCTCACCTTCAGTGACTACAGCCGCAATGCCATCCGCATGGCGGCGCTGATGAAGCTGCGCGTGGTGCATGTCTTTACGCACGACTCCATCGGCCTGGGCGAAGACGGCCCTACGCACCAATCCATCGAGCACGCGGCCAGCCTGCGCCTGATCCCCAACCTGGACGTCTGGCGTCCGGGCGACACGGCCGAAACCGCCGTGGCCTGGAGTGTGGCCCTGACCAACCGCGACAAGCCGACAGCCCTGTTGCTCTCCCGCCAGAACCTGCCCTACCTGCCCAAGCGCGATCTGGGCGACATCTCGCGCGGCGCCTATGTGCTGTCCGAGCCGCAGGACGTGGGCCTGAAGAAAAAACCCCAGGCAGTCCTCATTGCCACGGGTTCCGAAGTGCAGCTGGCCCTCAAGGCGCAGCGCCTGCTGGCCGCGAAAAAGATCGCCGTGCGTGTGGTCTCCATGCCCAGCACCACCACGTTCGACCGCGAAGAGGTCAAATACAAGAAAGCCGTGCTGCCCACGGGCATTCCACGCATCGCCGTGGAAATGGGTGTGACGGACGGCTGGTGGAAGTACGGCTGCGCTGCCGTGGTCGGTATCGACACCTACGGCGAGTCAGCCCCGGCGCCGGTGCTGTTCCAGCATTTCGGCTTCACCGAAGAGAACGTGGCAGCCACCGTGCAGGCGGTGCTGGCACGTCGGCGTTGAGAAAAGGTGCCGGTTTGTGTGACGCATGGCACAGCGCCCCGGTGGCGCTGTCTTGACGCCCGATGGCAGCAGGAGCAATCTGCCCGCTTTCATTGACATCGTTCTTAGGAGGTTTCATGTACTTCGCATCCGGATTCTTTTCCTGCATCCGTTGGGCGCTGTCCATCGCTGCTGGGTTTGCGGTTGTCGGCGTTCAAGCACAGGTGCAGATTTCCGATCCACCCGCGACTCATACGTTCGGTAAAGCCGCGATTGGCTCAGATTACGCCACGCAGTACTATTCCCTGAACAATCAGGGCAGCGCACCAGTCACGGTCGGTCAGGTTCGGATGGACGGGCAACTGGCCACTTGCACCGGACTGGACTGCCCGGTGGTGGCGCACTCTGACTTCCAGGTGGTGGCTCACTCGGACGGATGTAGCGGCAACACCCTTGCGCCGGGACAGGGATGCTCGACCCTCATTGTTTTCACGCCCACCGCGATCGGCGGGCGGCTTTCGCAAGTCGTTTTTCCCGTCGTTGGCAGTACCGATGTAACTCGTATCATCCACGGAACGGGTACGAGTCAGCCCTTGGAATGCGTGTTGGACTGGGCAGAGAGGCAAGCCCAGTACAGTGACCTGCTGACCAACCCAACGCGCACGCTGCGTGCGGAGCAGTTTCATGCTCGTTGCTATGGAAATGGGGATTTGTGCATAGGTGCAGACAACGCGCTGCCGTCCTTCGACCAACCCAGTTTGTATGTTGCTTGGCTCCCGCCACAGCCCGCACGTTTAGAGCGTGTCGGCTATCTAGGCGAATGGGCGAGCCTGGCGCAATGCAGTGCCCCTTGATTTTGTAACCCCTGGAGAACTTTCCAATGACGATCAAAGTAGGTATCAACGGCTTCGGCCGCATCGGCCGCATGGTGTTCCGCGCAGCAGTGCAGAACTTCTCTGACATTGAAGTCGTGGGTATCAACGACCTGCTCGAGCCCGACTACCTGGCTTACATGCTCAAGTACGACAGCGTGCATGGCCGCTTCAAGGGCGAGGTCTCGGTCGAGGGCAACACCCTGGTCGTCAACGGCAAGAAGATTCGCCTGACGCAGGAGCGTGACCCCGCCAACCTGAAGTGGAACGAAGTGGGTGCTGACATTGTGGTCGAAGCCACCGGCCTGTTCCTGGACAAGGCCAGCGCCGAGAAGCACCTGGTTGCTGGTGCCAAGAAGGTGTTGATGTCGGCCCCCTCCAAGGACGACACGCCCATGTTCGTGTTCGGCGTGAACCACGCCACCTATGCCGGCCAGGCCATCGTCTCCAACGCCTCGTGCACCACCAACTGCCTGGCCCCCGTGGCCAAGGTGCTGAACGACAAATGGGGCATCAAGCGCGGCCTGATGACCACCGTGCACGCCGCCACCGCCACGCAGAAGACCGTGGACGGCCCATCCAACAAAGACTGGCGCGGTGGCCGCGGCATTCTGGAGAACATCATCCCCAGCAGCACGGGTGCCGCCAAGGCCGTGGGCGTGGTGATTCCTGAGCTCAACAAGAAGCTCACCGGCATGTCCTTCCGCGTGCCCACCTCCGACGTGTCGGTGGTGGACCTGACCGTGGAGCTGGACAAGCCCGCGACCTACGCCGAGATCTGCGCTGAAATGAAGGCGCAGTCTGAAGGCGCGCTCAAGGGCGTGCTGGGCTACACCGCCGACAAGGTGGTGGCCACCGACTTCCGTGGTGAGAGCTGCACCAGCGTGTTCGACTCCGAAGCCGGTATCGCGTTGGACACCACTTTCCTCAAGGTGGTAGCCTGGTACGACAACGAGTGGGGTTATTCGAACAAGTGTCTGGAAATGGTGCGCGTGATTTCCAAGTAATCTGCGTTAGCGCACAAAAAAGCCGACCACCCCGCAAGGGTGGTCGGCTTTTGCTTTGTGCGCCCAGCATGGGCGCACTCCTGGAGGTGCAAGTCCTCCCGCGAGCTGGTCACAGTGAGCGAAGTGAAGCGCAACTGCATGAGGGTGACCGAGTGTGGAAAGGAAGCGTGAAGCGTAAATCATGAGCCGATGAACA
>JAUYGP010000033.1 GCA_030690515.1 Giesbergeria sp. | reverse complement strand
CCAACCTGCTGATGTTCTGGGACGTGGCGCCTCGCTGGAAAGCCCATGGCGCGCTGCGCCACGTGGGCGAGCGTTTCACCAACAACACCAACACCGCGTCCTTGCCGGCATACAGCGTGCTCAACCTGGGACTGAGCTGGGCAGCCACCCCGCAGTTCAAGATGGACCTGCAGCTGGAGAACGCACTCGACAAGGTCTACGCCACGCAGGGCTCGACCACTCAGTGGATGCTGGGACGCCCCCGCACGCTGTGGGTCGCTGGCACCTATGCCTTCTGAACGTCGCCGCCACCTGCTGGGTGCGGCGCTGCTGCTGGGCGCCGCACCCGGCCTCGCAACGGCCCAGCATGCCCTCACGCAAATTCGCGACGACCTGGACCGCGAAGTTGAGCTCAGATTGCCGCTGCGGCGCGTCGTGGTTTTCAACCGCTACACGACCGAGTTCGTGCGTGCCATTGGCGCCATGCCCGCGGTGGTGGGCGTGGACATCGACGCTGCCCGCCACCGCGCCTACTGGCCCACGGTGACCACCACCATGTGGGCCGGCAGCGGGCAGTCCGCGCCCCACTTCGAGGCCATCGTGGCCATGCGGCCCGACGCGGTCTTCCTGCCGCGCAACAGCGACTGGCAGCAGGCCGAACGTGTGCTGGCCGCCTTCGGTATTCCGGTGGTGGTACTCACCGCCTGGGACTTGCTCAAGCACGAATGGAACGTCGAGCTGCTGGGCCGGCTTTTTGCGCGCCCGCAGCCGGCGGCTGAGCTCAACGCCTTCTACCGGCACTGGCGCGACGAGCTGCGCCGCCGCCTCGACGGTGCGCCGCGACCCCGCGTTTATTTTGAAGAAGTCGGCGACCACAGGACAGTGCTCAAGGGATCAGGCTGGCACGACATGGTCGAAGCCGGCGGCGGCATCAACGTGTTTGGCGACGTGAGCATCCCGGGCAGCGCCACCGCGCGCGGCAGCGTGCAGAACTTCGAGGTCGACCCCGAGCAAGTGCTGGAGCGCCGCCCCGATGCGCTGATCAAGTTGCAACCCGTGCAATACGAACCCCACCCGCGCGCTTTCGCCAGGGAAGTGCTGGAACGGCTGGCCCGCCGGCCCGGCTTTGCGGCCCTGCCAGCGGTGCGGGAAGGCCGGGTGTTCCACATCAGCTACTACCTGGCGGGTGGATGTTCCAAGATCACCGGCGCCCTGCAGATCGCGCAATGGCTGCACCCCCAGCGCATGAAAGGCATCGAGCCGGAAGCGGTGATGGGTGAATGGCTGCAGACCTACCAGGGCGTGCCGGCGCAAAGCGGCTACGCCCTGTCCTTGGCGGACCTGCGCGGATGAGCACCGCAGCCCCCTGGATGCCCGCGTCGGCTGCGCCTGGGCGCAATGAGCTGCAGGCCGCGATGGCGCGCCAGCGCCTGCGGCAGGCGCTGCTGGGCGCCACCGTGCTCCTGCTGCTGGTGGCCGTGGTGCTGCTGTCGGCGGGGCTGGGGGTGCAGGAACTGTCCCCCGGCCAGACGCTGCGTGCCATGCTGGCCCCCTGGCTGCCCGCGAGCGGCTTGACCGATTTGAGCGCCACGCAGATCGCCGTGGTGCGGGAACTGCGCCTGCCGCGCACCGCCATGGGGCTGGTCTGCGGTGCCGGCCTGGCCATGGCCGGGGTGGCCATGCAGGGCATCACGCGCAACCCGCTGGTCAGCCCCTACACGCTGGGCATTTCACCGGCGGCGGCATTCGGTGCCTCGCTGGCCATTCTGCTGGGCTGGCACGCCCTGCCCGGCTCCGGCCTGTACCTGACGGTGGTCATGGCGTTTGCCTCTGCGGCGCTGTGCGCGGTCGTGGTGCTGGGCCTGGCTTCGCTGCGCGGCGTCAACGCCATGGTGCTGATCCTGGGCGGTGTGGCACTGACCTACCTTTTCAGCGCCATGACCGCCACCGTGCAGTTCGTGGCCAGCGAGCAGCAACTGGCCAGCATCGTGCACTGGACCTTTGGTTCGCTCAACGGCCGGCGCTGGGACGAGGTGGCCATCGCCGGCGGCGTGTGGCTGCTCTGCGCGCCCCTGCTTCTGATGCATGCCGGCGCCCTCAACGCCCTGGCCGCCGGTGGCGACGACGTGGCGGCCTCGCTGGGCTACCCGGTGCAGCGCACGCGTTTGCTCGTGAGCCTGGCGGCCGTGCTGAGCAGCGCGGCCATCGTCAGCTTCACGGGAGTGATCGGTTTCGTGGGCCTGGTCGCACCGCACATCGCCCGCCTGGCCATCGGCGGCGACCACCGCGTGCTGCTGCCTTTCTCGGCCGTGGTCGGCGCGCTGCTGGTTGTCAGCGCCGACCTGATGGGGCGCCTGGCCTTTGCGCCGGTGATGGTGCCCGTGGGCATCGTCGTGGCCTACCTGGGGGTGCCCCTGTTTCTTCATCTGCTGCTCACCCGGCGCCACGAGATGTCCACATGAACTCGACCGTGCTGAGCATTGACGACGTCTCTGCCACCTACGCACGCGCCAAGGGCGGGAAGGCCTATACCCGGAGCGATGTGACACCGGCGCGGGTGCTCGATGGCGTGTCTTTCCAAGTGGCGCCGGGCGAACTGGTCGGGCTCATCGGCCCCAATGGCGCGGGCAAGAGCACCTTGCTGCGTTGTGTGCTGGGCCTGCAGCGCCTGCAGGC
>JAUYGP010000298.1 GCA_030690515.1 Giesbergeria sp. | reverse complement strand
GGCGGTGGCGCAGGCCCAGCACACCGTGTTCGAGATTACCAAGCATCTGCGTGAGAAAGGCGTGAATGTGCGGTTTGGCATTCACCCGGTGGCTGGGCGCATGCCGGGGCACATGAACGTGTTGCTAGCCGAGGCCAAGGTGCCCTACGACATCGTGATGGAGATGGATGAGATCAACGACGACTTCCCTGACACCGACGTCGTCATGGTCATCGGTGCCAACGACATCGTGAACCCCAGTGCCCTCGATGACCCAGCGAGCCCCATCGCTGGCATGCCTGTGCTTGAGGTGTGGAAGGCCAAGACATCGATTGTGATGAAACGCTCCATGGCCTCGGGCTATGCAGGCGTGGACAACCCGCTCTTCTACAAGGAAAACAACCGCATGCTGTTTGGCGACGCCAAAAAGATGCTCGACGAGGTGCTGGTGGCGCTCAAGAGCTGAAAAGCAGCATTTCTTCGATAAAAAGTACGATCGTGCGGAACTGTTCTGGCACGCTCACATAGACGCGAAAAACATATCAGGAGACCTGGAGATGACCGACCGCATTTGGCTCAAGAGCTACCCGTCTGGCGTACCCGCCGACATTGATCCCGGACAGTACCCGTCCCTCGTGGCACTGATGGAGGAGGCCTTCAGCAAGTACGCCGACCGAGTGGCTTACAGTTTTATGGGCAAGGAGATTACCTATGCCCAGACAGATTCACTAAGCAAGGCCTTCGCGGCTTATCTGCAGGGCCTGGGCCTGGCGCGCGGAGACCGCGTCGCCATCATGATGCCCAACGTGCCGCAGTATCCCGTGGCAGTGGCGGCCATCCTGCGGGCCGGGTATGTGGTGGTGAACGTCAACCCCTTGTACACGCCGCGCGAACTGGAACACCAGCTCAAGGACTCGGGTGCCAAGGCCATCGTCATCATCGAGAACTTTGCGACCACGCTGGAGCAGTGCATCACCCACACGCCCGTAAAGCATGTGGTGCTGTGTGCCATGGGCGACCAGCTGGGCCTACTCAAAGGCGCACTGGTCAACTACGTGGTGCGCAACGTCAAGAAAATGGTGCCCACCTATAACCTGCCCGGCGCTGTGCGCTTCAATGAAGCCGTTGCCCAAGGCACGCGCGGCACGCTCAAGAAACCGGATATCAAGCCCGACGACATCGCCCTGCTGCAATACACCGGCGGCACCACGGGTGTGAGCAAGGGCGCCGTGCTCTTGCAGCGCAACATCATTGCCAACGTGCTGCAGTCCGAGGTGTGGAACGCACCGGTGATGAAGTTGGTGCCGGAGGACGAGCAGCCCACCAGCATCTGTGCGCTGCCGCTGTACCACATCTTCGCGTTCACGGTGAACATGATGTTGTCCATGCGCATGGGTGGCAAGACCTTGCTGATCCCCAATCCGCGCGATCTGCCCGCCGTGCTCAAGGAATTGTCCAGGCAGCGCTTTCACAGCTTTCCCGCCGTCAACACCTTGTTCAACGGGTTGGCCAACCATCCGGATTTCGATACGGTGGACTGGAGCCACCTCAAGGTGTCGGTGGGTGGTGGTATGGCCGTGCAGGGTGCGGTGGCCAAGCTCTGGCTGGAGAAGACGGGTTGTCCCATCTGCGAGGGCTACGGCCTGTCCGAAACCAGCCCTTCGGCCACCTGCAACCCGGTCACGATCAAGGAGTTCTCCGGCACCATCGGCGTACCCTTGCCCAGCACTTACCTGAAACTCCTGGACGACGATGGCCACGAGGTCACCACGCTGGGTCAGCCCGGCGAGATCGCCATCAAGGGCCCGCAGGTCATGGCAGGCTACTGGCAGCGCCCCGATGAGACCGCCAAGGTCATGACCGATGATGGCTTCTTCAAATCGGGCGACATCGGCATCATGGACGAGCGCGGCTACTTCAAGATCGTGGACCGCAAGAAGGATATGGTGCTGGTCAGCGGCTTCAACGTCTACCCCAACGAGGTCGAGGAAGTCGTCGCTGCCATGCCGGGCGTGATGGAATGCGCCGTGGTCGGCGTGCCCGATGAGAAGATGGGCGAGGCCGTGAAATTGGTCATTGTCCGGAAAGACCCGGAGCTGAGCGAAGCGCAAGTGCGCGAGTTCTGCCGTGCCAACCTGACCGGCTACAAACAACCCCGCGTCATCGAGTTCCGCGAAGAGCTGCCCAAGACCCCTGTGGGAAAAATCCTGCGACGCGAGTTGCGCGACAAGAAGTAAGCCACTGGGCTGAGGCGGTTCCCCCTAGCTCCGCGGTGCGCCACAATCACGGAGCGGCTTCGGCCGCTTCTTGCATTTCCGGAGTCCCCATGACCACAGCCATCCTCAGCGCCCTTTCCGAAGAACAGTCCGGCCTTTTGGTCCAGCTGGTGCAGCCCCAGCGGGTGGACCATGCGGGCCGCACCTTCTGGCAGGGTGAGCTGCACGGCAAGCGCGTGGTGCTGGCGCTCTCGGGCATTGGCAAGGTGGCCGCGGCGACCACGGCAGCCGCCCTGGTCGAGCGCTTTGGCGTGGCGCGTATCGTTTTTACAGGTGTTGCGGGCGGCGTGGGCGAAGGGGTTCGTGTGGGCGATGTGGTGGTGGCACACGACTATGTGCAGCACGACATGGATGTCTCGCCCCTGTTCGAGCGCTGGCAGGTGCCGGGCTACGCGGGTGTGCGCCTGCCCTGTGATACGGCTTTGTCTGCTCATCTTTCGAGAGCTGCTAGCGATTGCCTGGAGGGCGCTGGAGCTGGTTTTTATACAAATTCAGACGGGGTGGCGCCGCGCCTGCACCAGGGGCTGATGGCCAGCGGCGACCGCTTTGTCACCTGCGCCCAGGTGTCCCGAGCGCTGCGTGAGCCGCTGCTGGCGGCCGGGCACGATGTGCTGGCCGTGGAGATGGAGGGCGCTGCCGTGGCCCAGGTCTGTCTGGACTATGGCGTGCCCTTTGCGGCCGTGCGCACCATCTCGGACCGGGCTGACGACGATGCCCATGTGGACTTCCCCGCTTTCATCCAGACCGTGGCCAGTCGCTATGCCGACCATATCGTGCATCACTTACTAAAAACGCTATAAAAATTGAAGCTGCTAACGCTTACTGGTAAAGCGCTAGAGGCCAATTTTCTCTAATTATCCTTTGAGCCAACCGCGTTTCCTGAAGTACCACATCGGCCCTACCGCACTGGCCACCATCAGCGTCAGCACATAGGGATAGCCCAGGCTCCAGTCCAACTCGGGCATGTACTTGAAGTTCATGCCGTAGATGCTGGCAATCAAGGTAGGCGGCAGCAGGGCCACGCTGGCCACCGAGAAGATCTTGATGATCTTGTTCTGGTTGATGTTGATGAAACCGACCGTGGCATCCATCAAGAAGTTGATCTTGTCGAACAAGAAGGCCGTGTGGCTGTCGAGCGATTCGATATCGCGCAGGATCTGCCGGGCTTCCTCGAATTGCTCGGCGTTGAGCATCTTGCTGCGCATCATGAAGCTGACGGCGCGGCGTGTGTCCATCACGTTGCGACGGATGCGTCCGTTCAAATCTTCCTGGCGTGCGATGGCAGCCAGCACCTCACCGGCACGGGTGTCGGTCACATCGCCCGAGAGCACCTGCGTGCTGACCTTTTCCAGATCGTCGTAGATGCCTTCGAGCGTGTCGGCCGAGTATTCTGCATCGGCGTCGAACAGCTTGAGCAGCACTTCGCGTGCGTCTTCGATCAGGCCGGGCGCCCGGCGTGCGCGCAGGCGCAGCAGGCGAAACACCGGAATATCCTCGTCGTGGATGGAAAACAGCACGCCCTTGCTGCGCAGGCTGGGGTTGGTGAGGTTGAGGATGAAGGCCACGCGCACCGAGCGCGAATCTTCGTCGTCGTCGATCAGGAAGTCGCTGCGGATGTGCAGTTCGCCGTTGTCTTCTTCGTAGAAACGCGCCGACTCTTCGATGTCCTCGTCCATCGCATCTTCGGGAATGGACAGACCGTAGTACTGGGTAACCCAGCGCTTTTCGTCCAGCGTAGGTGATTCAAGATCGACCCAGATCGGCTGAAATCTGGAGAGCTCTTCGAGCGACTCGATCTCTTCCTGAACGAGGCGCCCATTGGCGAGCGTGAAGATGTTGAGCATGGCGCACTCCCTGTGTATGACGGCTGACAGCGGGGGGATGGGGGGAGCTTTCAGCCCCGCCACTGGCCTGGGAGCTGAAAGCTATCGACTGGGACAGGCTTCCATGGAATGTTCTCCAAAATTCGAACTGCGAATTATCGCACTGGCATGTGACATCTGCATGGTAGGTGCCGCAGGCCAGCGTGCCGTCAGGACGGTGCCGAGGTGCTGCATGCCAGCGCGCGGGCGAGGCACAGGTCCGCCCACGCAGCGGGCTTGGCATGGGGGGCGCGCAGCAGGTAGGGCGCGTCGTAGGTCACTACGGCGGGAACATCGGTCACGCGATGGGTTTGCCCCCGCAACTGGCCCAGGGGCTCGCTGCGCTGAAGCACCGCACGGGCGGCCGCCCGACCCATGAGCAGCAGCACTGACGGCTGGATGCTGGCCATGGCTTGGGCCAGTGCGGCGTCGGCAGGACTGGCATCGGTACCGGCCTGCGCCGACAGGGCACACAAAAACACGCGCGGATGCCGGTGCAGCTGCAGGGCCTGGAGCATGTTGCCCAGCAGTCGGCCGGGGTCACCAGCGAATGGGTCCCCGTCCTCTGTCCCTTCGGCCACGATCAGCCAGGCGCTGCCCAGGGGTTGGGGTGTCTGCTGTGGATCTGCCTCGGGATACAGCGCGCGCGGCGGGTGCAGCACCCACCCGAGGGGCGCGGCCGTGGGGCCTGGCGCGGCGGCGATGGGAGCTTGCTGTGGACGTGCCACGGCCTGTACCAGGGCCGGTGGGTTCGGGCGCTCTAGGAGCCTGTCGGACTTGGGAATCGTCGGCTGCAAATCGACCGCAGCGTCAGATTGCGTGGGCCACCATAGGCGGACGCCCATTTCCTGCAGCATGGCCCGCTGGCGGGCGTCGAGTGGCATGTTCATAGTGCGCGGCTCATCACCACGGCGTCTTCGCGCTCGGGGGAGGTGGAAGGGTAATAGCGCTTGCGTTCGCCCACGCGCCGGAAGCCGTTGGCCTCATAAATGTGGCGTGCGCGCAGGTTGCTCACCCGCACCTCCAGCCACAGCCACTGCGCGCCTTGCCCACGAGCCCATAGAGCGAGGGCGTCCAGCAGCACCTGGGCCCAGCCCTGGCGCTGGAAGGCGGGGGCCACGGTGAGGTTCAGCAGATGCACTTCGTCCACGCCCTGCATGCCGACGAAGTAGCCCAGGATTTGCTCATCGCCCATCAGCAGCTGGATTTGGTAGCCGCTGGCCATGGCGTCGATGAAATTGCCGCGTGTCCAGGGGTGCGGGTGGGCGTGTTGCTCCACGTCCAGCAAGGCGTCCAGCCGGGCCAGGGCCAGCGGCTCGAAGCGCGCGGGAGGCATGTCGTGGGCCAGGGGCAGGGCAGACGCACTCATGGGTTTCCAGGTGTTGTCAGCGCTGCCTTGGCAGCCGCACGCTCGGCCGTGGTCTGGGCCACTTTGTCGCGGACGTAGAGCGGCAGGGCGTCTGCAGCCAGTACGGCCTGACCGGCCGCCAGCAGGTGGGGTGCCAGGCGCAGCAGGGCGGTGGCGGTAGGCAGGGCATGCACATGGCCTGCGCCGGGTGCCAGCCGTTCGCCATAGGCTGCCTGGGCATTGCCCGCCACGGTCCAGCCTGGCGGTACCTGTACGTATTCGGGGGCGCTCAGTCCCAATGCGCCCTGGCTTTTCCAGGCGCCTGCCTGCCATTGGTACGGGGCCGCATACACCTCGTTCATGCGGGCGTCCAGTACCGCCACCACGTCGCAGCAGCCGTGCATGTCGCGCGCCTGTTCGGCCACGGCGGCCAAAGTATCGATGGGCAGCACGGGAATGCCGCGCCCGGCGTTGGCGCCCCAGGCCAGCCCTTGAGCTACGGCGCAGGCGGTGCGCAGGCCGGTGAACGAACCGGGTCCGCGCCCGAAAACCAGTGCGTCGAGTTGCCCCAGGTCCAGACCGGCCTCGTCCAGCAGCTT
>JAUYGP010000734.1 GCA_030690515.1 Giesbergeria sp. | reverse complement strand
AGGTTCGTACGATTGAAAACCGGGTGAATGCCATGGAGGTGGAGATTGACCACGAACTCTCCACCATCATTGCACGACGCCAGCCCACCGCACGCGACCTTCGATTGTTGCTGGCATTCTCCAAGGCTACGGCCAATCTGGAGCGCATGGGTGACGAGGCCCACCGCATGGCGCGCATGGTGCAATCCATCATCGAAGGAGGCGCACCGCGCTGCTTGCCGTCGAACGATCTGCGGGTGGCCGCAGACCTGGCATCGGGACAGTTGCGCAAGGCACTTGATGCCTTTGCCCGGCTGGACACAAAAATGGCCGTCGCAATCCTCAGGGAAGATGACCTGATTGACAGGGAGTTTGATGGGTTTGTTCGCAAGCTCATCACCTACATGATGGAAGATCCGCGCACGATTTCACCCAGTCTGGACCTGCTTTTCTTGGCCAAGGCCATCGAGCGGATTGGCGATCACTCCAAGAACATTGCCGAACTCATCATTTATTTGGTGAAAGGTATGGATGTGCGGCACACCTCGCTGGATGAAATCGAATCGGCGGTCCTGTAAAAGGGTGCGATAGGCATGAGAAAACTACCCCGTGTCCTCATTGTGGAAGACGAACCGGCAATCGCTGAACTCATTTCCGTAAACCTGCGTCACAACGGTTTTCAGCCACTGTGGGCTGAAGACGGTGATGCAGCCCAGCGTGAACTCGATACTGTCTTGCCCGACGTGATTCTGCTCGACTGGATGCTGCCAGGCCAGAGTGGCCTGCAGCTTGCGCGCAAGTGGCGTGCCAATAGCCGCACCAAGCCTATTCCCATCCTGATGTTGACGGCCCGCGGAGATGAGCCGGACAAGATCGCTGGGCTGGATGCTGGAGCGGACGACTACATCACCAAGCCTTTTTCCACTCAGGAACTGTTGGCACGCATTCGTGCAGTCCTGCGCCGTCGCGCACCAGAGCAAGCACAGGAGAGTGTTGCCATGGGGGCATTGGCTCTGGATGCCGCAACGCACCGTGTCTCGTTTCAAGGGCAAGCATTAAAAGTGGGGCCGACCGAGTTCAAGTTGCTGCATTTCTTCATGACCCACCCGGAGCGGGTACACAGCCGCGCCCAATTGCTGGACAAGGTGTGGGGTGACCATGTGTTCATTGAGGAGCGCACGGTGGACGTCCATGTCAAGCGTTTGCGCGAAGCACTGGGCGATGCGGGCCTGATGGTGGAAACGGTGCGTGGGGTGGGCTACCGGTTTGCGGCTCCGCCACCGGTGCCATTGCGCGCCTGAGGTGCGTAGCTCACATGCTGTGGCGATTTTCGTTTTTTCTGTGCTGGCAACTGCTGGGCATGGGCCTGGGGTGGTGGCAAGCAGGCGCCTGGGGCGCTGCGTCAGGTGCGGC
>JAUYGP010000729.1 GCA_030690515.1 Giesbergeria sp. | reverse complement strand
CGGGGTGTACTGAACGTAGATCTCGCCCTGCTTGACCATGCCCAGCTCGCTGCGGGCCTTTTCCTCGACCATGTCGAGACCCTCCTTCAGGTCATGCACTTCGGAAGCCAGGCGTTCATTGGCCTCACCCGCTTGCGCGTTCGCTGTCTTTCGCTCGTTCAGCTCGCTTTTCATCGCTGAAACGCGTGGAATGCTGCCGCGGCCCAGCCAGAGCTGGGCCTGCAGGGCCGCCAACAGCGCCAGCAGAATGACCAGCAGGAGACGGGAGCGCACGACGCGGGTGCCTGTTTAGCGCAGGTTGTAGAAGGCGCGCCGACCAGGGTAGTGGGCGATGTCGCCCAGGTCTTCCTCAATGCGCAGCAGCTGGTTGTACTTGGCCATGCGGTCCGAGCGGCTCAGGCTTCCGGTCTTGATCTGTCCGGCGTTGGTGCCCACGGCGATGTCGGCAATCGTGCTGTCTTCTGTCTCGCCCGAGCGGTGGCTGATGACGGCGGTGTAGCCCGCGCGCTTGGCCATTTCGATCGCAGCGAAGGTTTCGGTCAGGGTGCCGATCTGGTTGATCTTGATGAGGATCGAATTGGCAATGCCCTTGTCGATACCTTCCTGCAGGATTTTGGTGTTGGTGACGAACAGATCGTCGCCCACCAACTGCACGTTTTTCCCCAGGCGGTCCGATAGAATTTTCCAGCCGTCCCAGTCGCCCTCGTGCATGCCGTCTTCGATGCTGATGATGGGGTACTTGTCGCACCAGGTGGCGAGCATGTCGGTCCATGCCTGTGCGCTCAGGGCCAGACCTTCGCCCGCAAGGTGGTATTGGCCGTCTTTGTAGAACTCGCTGGCAGCGCAGTCCAAGCCCAGAGCGATCTGTTCGCCTGCGGTGTAGCCGGCAGCGTCAATGGCTTGCAGGATCAGTTCGATGGCCTCTTCGTGGTTGGCCACGCTGGGGGCAAAGCCGCCTTCGTCACCCACGGCGGTGCTCATGCCCTTGTCGTGGATGATTTTTTTCAGCGCGTGGAACACTTCAGCGCCCCAGCGGACGGCTTCTCGAAAGCTCGGTGCGCCCACGGGGATGATCATGAATTCCTGGATGTCGAGCGTGTTGTTGGCGTGCGCGCCGCCGTTGATCACGTTCATCATCGGCACCGGCAGGATCCGCCCGTTGGTGCCGCCGAGGTAGCGGTAGAGCGGCACCTCGAGGGTGGCGGCGACCGCCCGGGCC
>JAUYGP010000721.1 GCA_030690515.1 Giesbergeria sp. | reverse complement strand
CGCTGGGTTCGCCGCCGCGGTGCAGGTCGCGGATTTCAGTCAGTTTGGTGCTGTAGGCAGTGCGTGCTGCGGCAATGTCGGTCAGAAGGGATTTGCCCTTGTCGCTTTGCAATAGTTCCTCAATGCGCTTGGCCTTGGTTTCCGTGGCGGTATAGGTGGCCTGGGTATCGGTCGTGAGCTTTTCCATGTAGCCGGGGTCGATGGCCTTGAGGAAGGCTTCGGTACGCACCCAGTTCAGTCGCACGTCGGCGGCCCAGTCGTCTACCAAAGTACGCAACTCAATTTCGCGCGTGGCTACCTGTTCGCTGGCGTCCTTGAGTGCGCCTATGCGCCAGATACCCGTCAGGGCCAGCAGCGCGGTGATGAGCAGGATGGCGCCAAAACCCAGACCCAGACGGGGGCCGACGCGAAGGTTGCGAAATTTCATGGTGATCTCGGAGCGCAAAGAGTGGCAGAAAAATGAGGACGGCGGCAGATCAGGGCGTTGCGGTAGCCGGGTGGTGGGGTAGTCACCAAGGGGGAGGCGCGAAGGTGCAACAACTATCCGGGAGGGAGGTGTCCCCTGTAGATGGGGATCAGCGTAACGCAGCGGGGCGCACGCCGTATAGGCGCATTCCTCTAGACACTGTCGGGTCGGTGACAGAGCGCGCCAGCCCAGACCCCTGCCCCGCAGGGCAGGTGGACAGAGGTTGGGCCGCGTTCCGTCAGTTCACTCCCAGCATCTGGTCCTTGAGCTTCCAGTCGGCCGGGGTGTGGCCGAACCAGATGGACATCAGTGCACGGAAGAACGCCGGGTCTTTGAAGGGTTCAGCCTGCAGCTTGCCCTTGGCCCAGATGCTCAGGCCCTTGGCGGGATCCCACTCCAGAGCGCAGACGTCGCCCGGCATGAAGTTCTTGTTGGCGGCAAAAATGTCTCCCATCTTGATCATTCCTGGGATGATCTTGGAGACCTCGTTTCTGCTGACGTTGTCCTCGATGCCGCGCGTCAGCAGCTTGCCGAAATCGGCGGAGTTGATCTCACGCAGAAAAGTCATGGTCAGCCGTTTGGGCCCGGGGGCGGCGATCAATTCATCCAGGGACTTGACGGGCTGGGTGGTGTAGAGGTCGCCCACATACACCTTGAAGGGGCCCTTGTAGCGGATGCCTGCACCGTTGAGTTGCAGCTTGGTGCCTGCCACAGAGATGGAGTCTTCTACCTTGACCCCGGCGAGTTCGACTGCCGCAAAGGATGCGGTGCTCCAGCACAACCCGACGGCAATAAAAAGGGTACGCAGCGTTTTGGTCATGTCACTCCTCATAAAAAAGAACGATCGTTCGTAAACTGCAACAAATTGTGCCTCTGATGGAGCCTGCCCACATCAGGGTTTCCCCATGGGTTTTCCCGGGGGATGTGTCGGGAGCGCTGGTACGGGCGCCGGCGCGTATTTGCTACACTTTACGCATGTTCATTCACCGCGTGTTCATCACAGGTCGCAGCGACCGGGGAGCCTGGCCCTGGCGTCAGCCTGTCTGACTGAACACCTGATGGCACCTGGGGCATTCCCGGCGTGCACTTTCGGTCCCTGACAGGGGCCCACCCATGAACAGCGGCGCCCGACCCCACCTCTTCGGTCTGCGCGCCACCCCAGCAGGGAGTCTCCCCCGTGATCACCGAACTTGAATTTCAGAGCCTGGCGCGCGAAGGCTACAACCGCATTCCGCTCATGGCGGAAGCCTTTGCCGACCTGGAAACCCCCTTGTCGCTGTACCTGAAGCTGGCCCATACACGCGACGCAGGCAAGTACAGCTTCCTGCTCGAATCCGTCGTGGGTGGCGAGCGCTTTGGCCGCTACAGCTTTATTGGCCTGCCCGCGCGCACCCTGTTGCGTGCGCGCGGCTTTGGCGCCGCTGCCGTGACCGAGGTGGTCACGGACGGCCAGGTGGTGGAGAGCGCACCGGGCAATCCACTGGATTTCGTGGCGGCCTACCAGAAGCGTTTCAAGGTGGCGCTGCGGCCCGGCCTGCCGCGTTTTTGTGGCGGCCTGGCAGGCTACTTTGGCTACGACGCGGTGCGCCACATCGAAAAAAAGCTGGAAAACTCGTGTCCGCCCGACACCCTGGGCATGCCCGACATCCTGCTGCTGCAGTGCGAGGAGCTGGCGGTCATCGACAACCTGTCGGGCAAGCTGTATCTCATCGTCTATGCCGACCCGGGGCGCCCCGAGGCCTACAGCAACGGCAAGAAGCGCCTGCGCGAGCTGCGCGAACAGCTCAAGTATTCGGTCAGCGCGCCCCAGGTGCAGGCCACGCAAAGCCACCCCGCGCAGCGCGATTTTGCCAAGCAGGACTACCTGGCCGCTGTCGAGCACGCCAAGGAGTTGATCGCCGGTGGTGACTTCATGCAGGTGCAGGTCGGCCAGCGCATCCACAAGCGCTACACCGAGTCGCCGCTGTCGCTGTACCGCGCGCTGCGTTCGCTCAACCCCAGCCCCTACATGTATTACTACCACTTTGGCGACAGCCATGTGGTCGGCGCCAGCCCCGAGATTCTGGTGCGCCAGGAGAGCACGCCCGAGGGGCAGAAAGTCACCATCCGCCCGCTGGCGGGTACGCGCCCGCGCGGTGCCACGCCCGCGCTGGACAAGGCCACCGAGGTGGAGCTGGTCAACGACCCCAAGGAGCGTGCCGAGCATGTGATGCTGATCGACCTGGCGCGCAACGACATCGGTCGCATCGCCAAGACCGGCAGCGTGAAGGTGACCGAAGCCTTTGCCGTGGAGCGCTACAGCCACGTCATGCACATCGTGAGCAACGTCGAGGGCATTCTCAACGACGGCATGACCAGCATGGATGTGCTCAAGGCCACGTTCCCGGCGGGCACGCTCACAGGTGCGCCCAAGGTGCATGCCATGGAAATCATCGACCAGCTGGAGCCTACCAAGCGCGGCCTGTATGGCGGCGCCTGCGGTTACCTCAGCTACGCCGGCGACATGGACCTGGCCATCGCCATCCGCACCGGCATCGTCAAGGACGGAACGCTCTATGTGCAGGCTGCGGCTGGTGTCGTGGCCGACTCGGTGCCCGAGATGGAGTGGAAAGAAACAGAACACAAGGCCCGCGCCCTGCTGCGTGCCGCCGAACTCGTGGAAGAGGGCCTGGAATGACGCGCGCGATCGACAACACACAGCACTGCAGCACCATGGAAGACGTGCGCCGCCATATCGACGCGCTCGACGATGTGCTGGTGCCCCTGCTTGTCACGCGCGGCGGCTACATGACGCAGGCCGCGCGCATCAAGCAGGATGCGGGGCAGGTGCGCGACGAAGAACGCATCGAAGCCATCATCGAGCGGGTGCGTTCGCGCGCCGCCGTGGAGGGCGGTCAGCCCGACGTGCTCGAAGCCATCTACCGCAGCATGATGGAAGCCTACA
>JAUYGP010000719.1 GCA_030690515.1 Giesbergeria sp. | reverse complement strand
CACCAGCAGCGCTGCCACGATGCTGAAACCGGCCAGCAGAAGCCCAAAGCGTAGAACAAGGGTCCAGCGCATACGACAGAACCTTTCGGGCCGGTCGCCCGAGACGATGCGCTGCCACAGCATTTGCCGCTGCGCTGCGTCCTCCACGGGCTCCAGCCACAGGATCAGCCCCTTCACAGCGTTCCCGGCCAACCCTTGCGGCTCTTCCAACGTATTGGCCAGCCCCTGGCGGCGCGTGAGTTCACGGCCCACTTGCGGTTCGAGCATGTAGTTGATCCACTGCGCCGCCAGGGACTGCTGCTGGGAGCGGCTCGAAATGGCCCAGCAGTCCAGCCAGGCCAGTGCGCCCTCGCGGGGCACCACATAGCCCACGTCCAACCCGGCATCCTGAAACAGCTTGAGCTGCTGCTGGCCATAGTTGGCATGCATCACCGCCACCCCATGCCTGCGGAACAGGTCGAGCGATTCTTCGGGCAGGTTGTAGAGCGACAGCAGATTGCGCCGCAGCGCGACCAGGTCCCGGGCCACCGCACCCCATTGCGCCGGGTCGATGCGAAAAGGGGACTGCTCCAGGTGCAAGGCTGCCAGCGAAAAGGCGTGGCTGCTGCCATCGTAGGCCAGCACGCGCCCCTGCCAGCGGGGATCCCACAACACGGCCAGCGACTCGGGCGGCTCCAGCAATTGCTGGCGGTCATAGATCAGCCCCATCTCGGAATAGGTATAGGGCAGCGCATACACCCGCCCTTGCCGCGTGATACCAGCAATAGCATCGAGCTGCCGAAACCGGGGCAGTTGCCGCGCCGCATTGGGAATATCGGCCATGGGCAGAGGCGCCAGCTGCTGCAACTCCACAAAACGCGCAATCTCTACGGTATTGGCTGCGACCACGTCATAGGCGGGCGCCTTGGCGTCGGCGAACTTGGCGCGCAGGATGTCGTCCGAGCCCACCGTGGTGACCTCCACCCGCACGCCATGGCGTTTTTCAAACACCGCTACCAGGTCCGGATCCGCGTAGCCGGACCAGGTCAGCACCCGCAAGGTGGCTGGCGCAGCCTGCGCCGGGCACACCAGCAAGGCCCACACCAACGCCCCCCAAACGGACAGAACCCACCAGCACCGCATCCGGATCGCGTTCAACGACATGCACAGTCCTTGGGGTGTAACCATAAGCAACGACAAGTTTACGCGGACAATAGCCGGGTGACGATCCCTCAGTCTTTTATTCAGGAACTGCTTGCGCGCGTTGACGTGGTCGACATTGTGGGCCGCTACGTTCCACTGAAAAAAGGCGGCGCCAATTTCATGGGACTGTGCCCTTTCCATGGCGAAAAGTCCCCCTCCTTCAGCGTCAGTCCGTCCAAGCAGTTCTACCACTGTTTTGGCTGCGGCAAAAACGGGAATGCCATTGGTTTTCTCATGGAACATGCTGGAATGGGCTTTGTTGAAGCGGTGCAGGACCTGGCGCAGCAGGTGGGCCTGCAGGTGCCGGACGACGACATCTCTCCGCAGGAAAAAGAACGTGCCGCCGCCGCGAGGCAAAAGCAGGCAACACTCACCGATGTACTGGAAAAAGCCGCCTTGGCCTACCGCGGCCAATTGCGCGAATCCCAACGGGCCATTGCTTACTTCAAAGGACGGGGCGTCTCGGGCGAAGTAGCCCGGAACTACGGGCTGGGCTATGCACCCGAAGGCTGGCGCAACCTGGCCAGCGTATTTCCCCAATACGACGACCCGCTGCTCGAAGAAAGCGGGCTCGTCATCGTCAATCAGGACGACGGCGACAAACGCTACGACCGCTTTCGCGACCGGGTGATGTTTCCTATCCGCAACGTCAAAGGCGAATGCATCGGCTTTGGCGGACGGGTGCTGGGCGACGACAAGCCCAAATACCTCAACTCCCCGGAAACCCCGGTGTTCCACAAAGGGCGCGAGCTCTACGGCCTGTTCGAAGCGCGCACCGCCATCCGGGAGCAGGGCTATGCGCTGGTGACCGAGGGCTACATGGACGTGGTGGCACTGGCACAGCTGGGTTTTCCCAATACCGTGGCCACCCTGGGCACGGCCTGCACCCCCGACCATGTGCAAAAGCTCCTGCGTTTTACGGATGCGGTAGTGTTCAGCTTCGATGGCGACAATGCAGGCCGCCGCGCAGCGCGCAAGGCGCTCGACGGCGCCCTGCCCCATGCCAGCGACACACGCAGCATCAAGTTCCTGTTCCTGCCCGCCGAACATGACCCAGACAGCTTTGTGCGCGCCCATGGCAGCGACGCGTTCGCCCGCATGATCGGCGACGCCGTTCCCCTGAGCCGCTTCCTGGTCGATGCCGCCAGCGAGGGCTGCGACCTGGGCACCACCGAAGGGCGGGCCCACATGGTCAGCAACGCCCGGCCCCTGTGGGGATTGCTGCCCGACGGCGCCCTCAAGCGGCAACTGCTGGGCGAACTGGCAGAACTGGCGCAACTCGACGTACGCGATCTGTCCGACCTGTGGCAACAAGCCCATGCGCGCGACGCAGCCCGCCGCCCTGCCGCCGCAGCGACCGACGCCCCGCACTGGGACAGCCCACCACCCGATGCAGGCTGGTTCGCACCCAGCGATGGGGGCTATGGAAAACCCACCGCCCGCCCCAGCGGCACCTGGAAAGGCGGACGCGGGGCCCGCAAGGACGCCAGCCCATGGCCACCCCAGCCACGCCTGCCACGCAGCCCCGCGACGGGCCGCATAGACCATGCCGCACGCTTGCTGCTGTCCCACATGGATTTCCTGGAACACCTCAGTCACGAGGACCACGCGGTGTTGTGCGCCCAGCCCACACCCCATGGCCCGCTCTTCGCCTGGTTAGAGGGCCAGTTCCACGATCAAGGCGCCCTGCCCTGGGCGGTGCTGCGCGAAAGCCTGCGTGGCCATGGGTGCGAGGACTTGGCACAAAAGGTGATGACTGGATCACATGCCCAGACCGAGGGTGACCTGCAGGAATTACGCTCAGAGCTGCGCGACCTGCTCGACCGCATGCTGATCGACGACATCAAGGCTCAGCAAAAAACGCTGATCGCGCAGGCAACCCAAGACCCGAGCGCGCTGGAACGCTACCGCGAGTTGGAACAAAAACGCAACGCGTTGCAAGGCAAAATGGGCAGTGCGCCTTGAAATTTGGTGTCGCCGGTATAATGTAGGGTTGATCGGCAAGAGCGACAGCAGCACCTCCGGGCCGGGCCACCGTGACACACACGCACAGACGCCCAACATACCGCAAGGACTGCACACCAAATGTTCGCCCAGACATCTTGCCTCTGAGGGGTTACCCCTCTAACCGCGAAGGCTCTGCCTTTGCCGTGTCTCCCGCGCCGGGATCCGTGGCGCTTGCGTTTTCTTTGTCTCCTTTTTGATTCTGAGGTTGTCCATGCCCGCTCAAAAGTCCGCGAAGTCGCCCAAGTCCACTCCCGGCATCGCCGCCAAGGCCGCTTCCGCAACTGCCAAGAAACCACCGGCCAAAACTGCAACGCCCGCTAAAAAGAGCGTCGCAGCAGCCCCGGTGGCCAAGAAAGCCAAAACTGTGCCCGTGACCAAGCCTTCCGCCAAGACAACAGCCCCCGAAGAAACCAAGACCACCCGCGCCATAACCGCTGTGGAAGCCGACGCGACCGAGACGCCCAAAAAACGCCCAGGCCGCCCCGCCAAAGCCGCTGGCACCGCCACGGCCGCGGCCAAAGCCCCGGCCAAGCGCGGACGCAAACCCAAGGCCGGCGCTGAATCAGGTGATGGCGACGACACCGACCTGTCCGACATCGAATCCGACCTGGAAGGCGAAGTCGAGGAAAGCACCGAGACCACTGCCACCGTCGAGAAGGTCAAGCCCCTGCGCATGAAGATCAGCAAGGCCAAGGAGCGGGCCTTGATGAAGGAATTCGGTCTGGACGAGACCGTCCTGTCCGAAGAAGACATGGCCAAGCGCCGTTCACGCCTCAAGACCCTGATCAAGTTGGGCAAGACGCGCGGCTACCTCACGCATGGCGAAATTTCCGACCACCTGCCCGACAAGCTGGTAGACCAGGAAACGCTGGACGTGGTGATCTCCATGCTCAACGACCTGGGTGTGGCCGTCTACGAGCAGACGCCCGACGCCGAGCAGCTCCTGGTCACCAACACCGCCCAGACCGCTGCGACCGAGGAAGAAGCCGAAGAAGCCGCCGAAGCCGCCCTGTCCACCGTGGACAGCGAATTTGGCCGCACCACCGACCCGGTGCGCATGTACATGCGCGAAATGGGCACGGTGGAGCTGCTCACGCGCGAAGGCGAAATCGAAATCGCCAAGCGCATTGAAGGCGGCCTGATGGCGATGATGGAGGCCATCAGCGCCTCGCCCGCCACCATTGCTGAAATCCTCAACATGGGCGAGGACATCCGTGAAGGCAAGGTGGTTATCTCGACCATCGTGGACGGCTTCTCCAACCCGAACGAAGCCGACGACTATGTGGCCGAAGAAGACTTTGACGAGTTCGACGAGGACGACGACGACGACGGCAAGGGTGGCAGCAAAGCCCTGACGAAGAAGCTCGAAGAACTCAAGAACGAAGCTCTGCGTCGTTTCGACAAGATGCGCGAGCTGTTTGAGAAGGTCCACAAAATCTACGACAAGGAAGGCTACGGCACTCCGGCGTATGTCAAGGCCCAAAACGCCCTGTCCGCCGAGCTGATGACCATCCGCTTCACTGCCAAGACCATCGAAAAGCTGTGCGACATGGTGCGCGGCCAGGTGGACGACGTGCGCAAGAAAGAGCGCGAACTGCGCCGCATCATTGTGGACAAGTGCGGCATGCCGCAAGAAACCTTCATCAAGGACTTCCCGGCCAACCTGATCAACCTCAAGTGGGTCGAAAAGCAGGCGACTGCCGGCAAGCCCTGGAGCACGATAATGAGCCGCAACATTCCGCCCATCCAGGACCTGCAGCAAAAGCTGATGGACCTGCAGGCGCGGGTCGTGGTGCCGCTGGCCGAGCTCAAGGGCATCAACAAGCGCATGAACGAAGGCGAAGCCACCTCGCGCGATGCCAAGAAGGAAATGATCGAGGCCAACCTGCGCCTCGTGATCTCGATTGCCAAGAAGTACACCAACCGCGGCCTGCAGTTCCTAGACCTGATCCAGGAAGGCAACATCGGCCTGATGAAGGCGGTGGACAAGTTCGAATACCGCCGTGGCTACAAGTTCTCGACCTACGCCACGTGGTGGATCCGCCAGGCCATCACCCGCTCGATTGCCGACCAGGCACGCACCATCCGTATCCCGGTGCACATGATCGAGACCATCAACAAGATGAACCGCATCTCGCGCCAACACCTGCAGGAGTTCGGCTTCGAGCCCGATGCGTCCGTGCTGGCCGAGAAGATGGAGATTCCGGAAGAAAAGATCCGCAAGATCATGAAGATCGCCAAGGAGCCGATCTCGATGGAAACGCCCATCGGCGACGATGACGACAGCCACCTGGGCGACTTCATCGAGGACGGGGCCAACACCGCTCCCATCGATGCCGCCATGCAGGCCGGTCTGCGCGACGTGGTCAAGGACATCCTCGATGGCCTGACCCCCCGCGAAGCCAAGGTGCTGCGCATGCGCTTTGGCATCGAGATGTCCACCGACCACACGCTGGAAGAAGTGGGTAAGCAGTTCGACGTGACACGCGAACGCATCCGCCAGATCGAAGCCAAGGCGCTGCGCAAGCTCAAGCACCCCAGCCGCTCGGACAAGCTGCGCAGCTTTATCGACTCGCTCTAAAGCGCCTCTGCCCAAGCCAAGGCGCCTGTCTCCGCAAGGAGGCAGGCGCCTTTTTGCTGAATCACAGGATTTTTGGGCTCCAGCGCCCGTCTATCAACCGCCTACAGCTACATTATCAATAGCATTTCAGAGCATTCAGAGCACTGCCGAAACCGCCCGCAAGGACTGCACCTCGTCCGGGGCATACCCCAGTTGCGCCAGCAGCTCCTGCGT
>JAUYGP010000718.1 GCA_030690515.1 Giesbergeria sp. | reverse complement strand
CCAGCCCCGAACGCCCATCCCATGCGACCCACCTCCGACCCCCGACCCGCTCCGCCTTCCGCTGCTGCGCCCCGTACCCCCTGGCTGCAGACCCTGCGCGTGTACCTGGAACCTGCCAGCCTGCGCATGCTCACGCTGGGGTTTTCGGCCGGGTTGCCCCTTTTACTGGTGCTGGGCACGCTGAGCTTTCGCCTGCGCGAGGCGGGCATTGACCGCAGCACCATCGGGTATTTGAGCTGGGTGGGGCTGGCGTACGGCTTCAAGTGGGTGTGGGCGCCGCTGGTGGACCGCCTGCCGATCCCGCTGCTGACCCGGCTGATGGGGCGGCGGCGCAGCTGGCTGTTGCTATCGCAGGGCATGGTGGTGGCCGGGCTGGTGGGCATGGCGCTGGCCGACCCGCGCCTCACTCTGGGGCCCATCGTGTGGTGCGCGCTGGCGGTGGCCTTTGGCTCAGCCACGCAGGACATTGCGCTCGATGCCTTTCGCATCGAATCGGCCGACGCCAACCACCAGGCCGCGCTGGCCGCTTCGTACCAGACGGGCTACCGCCTGGCCATGATCTGGGCGGGCGCGGGAGTGCTGTGGATTGCCGCGCGCTCCGAGGTAGCTCCCGCCCTCGGGCAGGCTGTGGCCCAGGGGGTGGCGGCCTATCAGAACGGCGCGTGGCGGGTGGCCTATTTGGTCATGGCCGCGTCCATGGTGGTGGGCGTGGTCACCGTACTGTTTTCACGCGAACCTGCACCGGTACAACTACCGCCGGCCAAAAACGCGGCCGAGTGGATTCAGAGCGCAATGGTCGAGCCCTTTGCCGATTTTCTGGGCCGCTACGGCTGGCACGCTGCGCTCATCCTGGCGCTGATCGCCGTCTACCGCATCAGCGACGTGGTGATGGGCATCATGGCCAACCCGTTCTACGTGGACATGGGTTTTACCAAAGATGAGGTGGCCGCCGTCACCAAGGTGTATGGCGTCATCATGACGCTGGTGGGCGCCTTTGTGGGCGGCGTGCTATCGATGCGCCTGGGGGTGATGCGCATCCTGATGCTGGGCGCCGCGCTGAGCGCCTGCACCAACCTGCTGTTCGCCTGGCTGGCCGGGCACGGCCACGACGTGACAGCGCTGATTGCGGTGGTGTCGGCCGACAACCTGGCCAGCGGCATTGCGTCGGCGGCCTTCATCGCCTACCTGTCGAGCCTGACCAATGTGCGCTACTCGGCCACGCAGTACGCGCTGTTCAGCTCCATGATGCTGCTGGCGCCCAAGTTCATTGCAGGGTTCTCGGGGGACTATGTCAACGCCTTTGGTTACGCGCAGTTCTTTACGGCCACCGCCCTGTTGGGCGTGCCGGTGTTGGCGCTGGTCTGGCTGGCTTCCCGTGTCAAAACACCCTCTAGCGCTCATCCGTCGTACGCTGATAGCTAGCAATTTGATAGCAATCAACTAGGCCCTGCAAAGCAGTGTTTACCGGGTCTTTACCCCCACGACAACACCCCCTGACAGCACAAAGGCACGCTCAACCCATGGCCACACAACTGCTGATGATCGAAGACGACACCCGCCTGGCGCAGATGGTGGGTGAATACCTGGGCCAGTCGGGCATGCTGGTCACGCACCACGCCGACGCCGCGGGCGGCCTGGCCCAATTGCAGGGGCCGGGCAGTGGCGGTTTGCCAGACTTGGTCATCCTCGACCTGATGCTGCCCGACATGGACGGGCTGGAAGTGTGCCGCCGCATCCGCGCGCTGCAGGGGCCTGCGGCGCAGGTGCCCGTGCTCATGCTGACCGCCAAGGGCGACCCCATGGACCGCATCATCGGTCTGGAGATCGGTGCCGATGACTACCTGCCCAAGCCCTTTGAGCCGCGCGAGCTGCTGGCCCGTATCCGCGCCATTCTGCGCCGCCGCACCGATGGCGCAGCGCCCGCTGCGCAGACCCTGCGCTTTGGCTCGCTGGAGATCGACCGCGATGCACGCACCGTCACGGTCGGCGGGCAGCCGTGCGAGCTCACGTCGTACCAGTTTGACCTGCTCGTAGCCATCGCCGAGCGCGCAGGCCGCGTGCTCACGCGCGACCAGATCATGGAAGCCGTGCGCGGACGCGAGCTCGAGGCCTTTGACCGCTCCATCGACGTGCACATGGGCCGCATCCGCGCCGCCATTGAACAAGACGCCAAGAACCCGCGCCGCATCCTCACGGTGCGCGGCGTGGGCTATGTGTTTGCCAAGCAACAGGACTGATCTGTGTCACTGATCGCCCTTTTCTCCCGTCGCCTGTACCTGCGCATCTGGCTGGCTGTCGTCGTCGGCGTAGCGGTGCTGACGCTGCTGGTG
>JAUYGP010000716.1 GCA_030690515.1 Giesbergeria sp. | reverse complement strand
CGGCGTCGATCAGCGCGTGCGTCACTGCCACATCCACCGAAACCGCACCAGCTGCACGCAGCAGGAGCGTGGCTTGGGCCAGCGTGTGGCCCGTGCTGGCCATATCGTCGAGCAGCACCACACAACGGCCTTGCACATTCACCGGAGGCAGCGCAACGGTCACGCTGCGGTCGCCATGGCGCTCCTTGGTGCACACGGCGTAGTCAAAGCCATGACGCTGTGCCGCCTGGGCCACCCACTGGGCAGATTCACCATCGGGGCCCATGAGCATTGCTCCTGGCCTTTGCTGCGCAATCCAGTCAGCCAACAGCAGCGCACCGCTGATGACCTGGGTCTGCGCCGCAGGCACGGCTTCCTCCAGAGTGGCCACGCGATGCAGGTGGGGGTCCACGCTGACCACTGCATCGAACAGACTCGCCAGAAAGGGGCCCACGATGCGCTGGCTGACCGCTTCGCCTGGATGGAACGCAATATCCTGGCGCATGTAGGCCAGGTACGGTGCGACCAGCGTGAGGTGGCGCACACCCAGGTCGCGTGCCGCGCGGGCCGCCAGCAACAGCTCAATGAGTTTTTCGTTCGGCTGGTGCAGACTGCGCAGCAGAACGGCCCGCTCGGGCATGCGTCCAGCCGCATCGACCGGCAGCGTCAGCCGCAGCTCGCCATCAGGAAAGCGGTGGCGCTGCACGGGCCACAGAGCCAAACCGGATGCTGTCGCCAGACGCTCGGCAGCGCCCTGCTCGTCATCAAAATACAGCAGACAGCCCTTGGCCGTTTCGGACGCAATCATGTTCAAAACTCCACAAAAACACGCGGTACATCGTCGGCTGTCCCAATGTGGTAGCCGCTGGTTTTAGCGCAAGCCTGGCGCGCAAACTCCAGGTCGGCCGGAAACCCGGCGTGCACCCGGTACAGCGTTTGCCCGGCAATCACGGTGTCGCCCAGCTTGCACAGTAAATCCACGCCGGCACCCTGCACTTTGGGCGCACCCGCCAGACGGGCAATGCGCGCGATCTGCAGGTTGTTGATGCCGGCCACCACCCCGCTGCCAGGGGCAGACACCTCGAACGTCAGCGCACCCAGCTGGGGATTGTTGTGGTCGAAATCCTTGTCGCCCTGGGCCGTAATGATGGCCTGCATGCGTGCCAGGGCGCGACCCGAGTCGAGAATATCGCGCGCAATCGCGTAGCCGTCGCCGCCGCGCACATCAGGGTCACATTCGATCAGGCGGCCTGCCAGGCGCAGGGCCTTTTGGCGCAGATCGTTGGGCGCCCGGGGGTCGTTTTCCAGCACGCGCATCACATCACGGGCTTCCAGCACGGGGCCGATACCGTTGCCAATGGGCTGGCGCCCATCGGTGATGACCACATCCAGCGACAGCCGCATGCGCTGCGCCACATACTCGAACAGGCGGCGCAGGCGCTGCGCCTCGGGCATGGACCGCACTTTGGCCGTGGGGCCAATGGGAATGTCGAGCACGAGATGGGTCGAACCTGCCGCGATTTTTTTGGACAGGATGGAGGCCACCATCTGTCCCGGTGAATCAATGGACAACGGACGCTCGACTGAAATCAGCACATCGTCGGCCGGCGAGAGATGGGCGGTGCCGCCCCAGGCCAGGCAGCCCCGTTGGTCACGCACGATGTCGCGCAGCTGCTCTAGCGGCAGCTCCACGTTTGCCAGCACTTCCATGGTGTCGGCCGTGCCAGCCGGAGACGTGATGGCGCGTGACGAGGTTTTAGGGCACAGCATGCCATGCGCTGCCACGATGGGCACGATCAGCATCGATGTCCGATTGCCCGGAATACCGCCAATGCAATGCTTGTCCACCACCAGCGGTTCGTGCCAGTCCAGCCTCTGGCCTGTAGCCACCATGGCGTCGGACAAAAAGAAAACCTCTTCACGGTCCAGTTCATCGCGGTTGCAGGCCACCACAAAAGCGGTGAGTTCGATCTTGGAATAGCGGTGATCGGCAATGTCTTGAACGATGGCCAGGAAATCCTCGCGCTCCAGGCGCTCGCCTGCGATCTTGCGGAACAGCGCGCCCATGGATTCGGGTGGCTCGGCCTGGGCCACTGCCACGGTATGGCCGTTCTCCACCCCCAACTGGGCAAAGGCGTCTTCCGACAGGCCCAGCTCGCGGCAGCCCACGATGGAAAGGTCGTCCACCACGTTCAACGTGGCCAGAATACGCCGCCCATTGGCGCGCACCTCGATCTTGGACAGCGCCTGGAAACCTTCGGCGCGGTACACAGCGCAATCCCGGTGCAGGTAGGCGACGTTTTCGCGCCAGGTGTCGATGGCCACGCGGCGCAGGGCCAGTTGGGAGACGGGAGCGCCATGGTTGCCATTCGCGCCGGGTACTACGGGGGCAGTCTGTGCTTGCATACCGCAAGGCTACACCGGAATTGGGCCCTCTCCTGCCCGGGAATCCCCCACGCGACAGGCGCCTGTTTTGGCCCGCACTGACAAACCGGCCAGGCCGTTTTCCGATCGTGGTACCCTCGCGACCCATGTTTCGTTGGTTTTACATCCTCATGTTGCTGGCTTGCTCCAGCGCCCAGGCCGCCCCAGGCGCGGCGCCCACCGACGATATCGACAGCTTCCTGCACGACAAGGGCCTTCTTGCCCAATTGGCCGAAATGCGCCAAAACGTCGCCGGGCAGGCCCACCAGGTGGTGGATCGCACGTCCGACCTCGTGGTTACGGCCATGGGGTTTTTGGGCGTTCCGTACCGCCGCGGGGGCAACAACGCCGAGACGGGCT
>JAUYGP010000714.1 GCA_030690515.1 Giesbergeria sp. | reverse complement strand
ATAAAGATGCCGAGAATCGCCGCCATGCTGCGTTGCAAATCCTCGCGATAGCAACGGCTATCGCTGCGGTTTGCGCCTTGTCTGACGACGATTTCGACATCTTTTTTTCTTCAACCAACTTCCAACTCAGGACACTAGTTCTACATGGCGCTCGGTGCTGCGCAGGCGGCGCACCGCCTGGCCGGTGTGGATGCGCGTGGCATCCAGGCGGCGGTGCAAAGCGTCGGTCAACGCAGCCATACCGCCCACCAGGCGCATTGAGGGGGGCGAGCTTGCGTAGCCGCGCATACGCACGGGCGGCCCCTGGGGCGAGCGTTCCATCACCGTGTCGCCCACCTCAAACTGCTCAAAACTCTGCAGGCCCAAGTCAGCGACCAGGCTCGCCAACTGGTGCTGGTAGCCGGGCCAAAACCAGGTGGGGCCCAGGTCAACGCGGTCGAATGCTTGTGCGCCCGATGTGGCCGGGGCCGAGGCAATGCGCCCGCCCAGGCTGTCGCGCGCTTCCAGCAGCACATAGTCTTTGATGCCTTTCTGCTCCAGTAAAAAGGCGGCGCACAAGCCGCTCAAGCCTGCGCCGATGATGGCGATGCGTGCTGTTGGCATGGCGATACGTTATGGACGTCCTGCAGCCGCCCACCTACGGGGGCTGGTACGTTCAAACCGCTACCTGCACGGTTTCAATACGGTTTCTGCCTTTGTCCTTGGCGACATACAGTTGGCGGTCTACGGCATCGATAAATGCAAAAGGCTCCATGCCATCACAAGGAATGGTGGTGCCGACCCCGATGCTGACGGTGAGCCGTTGGTCGAACGGTGAGTGCGTGTGCGCGATGGCTTGTTTCTGAATCAGACGTTGGCAGCGCTCGGCCACGTTGTGGGCCACGGTGGCATCGGTGTCTGGCAGCAGGACGACGAATTCTTCACCGCCAAAACGGGCGACCAGGTCACGCGGGCCGTCCAGTGCCAGGCTCAGCGTTTGTGCAACGTCGGTCAGGCATTGGTCACCGCGCACGTGCCCATAGAAGTCGTTGTATTGCTTGAAATAGTCAATGTCGAACATCAGGATGGACAGCGGCTGGCCCTTGCTGCGCGCGCTCTGCCATTCCCGCTCCAGGCTGGTGTTGAACCGGCGCCGGTTGGCAATGTTGGTCAGTCCGTCCTTGAACGACAGGGCTTCCAGTTCCTTTTGCAGCGCGAGCAGTTTTTCTTCGGTCTTTTTTCGCTCGGTAATGTCGAACATGAAGCCAATCAGCGATTCGACTTCACCACGGTCATTGCGGGCCACATGGACCACATCGCGTATCCACACATAGCCGTTGTCTTTGGTCAGTGCGCGGTAGTCGGCTTCATGGTCCACCCCGGCCTGGGATTGCGCCACACAGAAACTCACCACCGATTCACGATCCTCCGGGTGCATGCGCGTGGCCCAGTCGTCAACGCTCAGCCAGCTTTGTTGGCTCCAGCCCAGCAGGGTCTCGATTTGCGGGCCGATGTAGGCAAACTGCATGGTTGCCCAATCGATTTTCCAGGGGATGGCGAGGGTGGATTCGAGCAGGGTTTTGTACACCACGCTGTCACTGGCCAAATCACTCAGGTCGGACATGTTCAGTCTCTCTCGGATCAGGGTTAGCCCATGGGCGTGGGTTTGCCATGCACTGTGGCCACGGCGTTCCAGTACCAATAGAAAAATCCGCCTTCGGTTTGCAGCAGCGTGTGTGTGCGGACGCTGTTTTGGCGGATGTTGCCCCAGCAGGCATGGGCCGACTGGCGGTTGCCGTGCAGGTCGATGCATTCGGCAAGGCTGTTCTCTGGCATGGGTGGGATGTACAGCGCGCTGCCGCGTGGCACCCACAGGTCGGCCAGCCGGATTTTGCTCAGCCCGGGCCAGTAGCGGCCAACGGTGACCACCAGCGGCTGATGGGGGTCGGTCGAGGCAAAGACGTGCGGGAAATCGTGGTGCTCCAGGTCGGTGCATACCGTGCTGAGCAAGGTGTTGCCAGTGTCCTGGTAGGGCGACCAATGGCCGGCGAAAACGCCGTATTCGTATTCGATGTTTTGCAACGTGGCGACCGGGCTGGTGAGCCGAATGCCTTGCCCCGGTTCCACCAGGGTGATGCCAAAGGCCGCCGCCACTTCGCGCGTGGCCCACAGCGGCGCAAACTCGACCTGCTCGGCGGCAAAACCCAGTTGGGTTTCAATGCCGTACGGCGGTCTGGATTGCTGGCGCAGCACAGAGGGCACGAGATATTCGTTGCCCACGGCCAGTGCGGGGTCGGTCGTTGCAGGGGTCAGCGGCGTAACGCCTACGGGCAGCTCGCGCAGATAGGTGGGTGTGCCACCGTCGTTATAGAAACACGGTGTCTGGGCCACATCCACTGTCGTTTCTGAAATTTCCTGAATGAACAGGGGCGCGTCGAGATGGGTATTGGGCATCGTGGAGTCAGTGGTGATTGCCAAAAGGCGTTCACAGAAAAACCGCAAAAAAGACCGGTTGACAAACGCTGGCAAGGGCCAACCCATCGTGTGTGCGAATGTAATTTTGTATGCACTATAGCGGCGTACCGTGACCAAGACATCCGTGGGCCAATATGCCGCCCGCGCAGCCCCTCGCTATTGCGCGGCACAGGCAACAAAAATATGAATCAAAACAGGCTCTATCGCTTACTGTAAAAGCGTTAGAAGCTATAACAATAATAGCTACAAAGCAGCACCCGGCGGTCCTAACTCTTCATCCGCCTCCACAGCGTGGCCCGGCTGATGCCCAAAATCTCGCAAGCTTGCCGCTGGTCGCCCAGCACCGAGTCCAGCACCTCACGCACGCGCTGCTGTTCTGCGCGGTGGCGGGTGTCTTTCAAGGGCGCGGGGGGTTGTGGGTCGACAGGCGTACCCAGCGGCTCGGCGCATTCTGGAAAGACTTCGAGTAGCCGCGCCGTATCCACCACGCCAGGCGCATTGCACACATAGCCCTGGCAGGCCAGCAGGCGCTCGACCCAGTTTTCCAGCTCACGCACGTTTCCGGGCCAGGCGTGCCCCTGGGCGCGCTGCAGCAGGGCAGCCAGCAACGTAGAAACATCGACGGGCGGGTCGCCAGCAGCTTTCAGGCGGCGCTGCAGCAGGGCCTGGGCCAGTTGGGCCACGTCGCTGGGCGTGCGATCGCGCAGAGCGGGGGTCGCCAGGCGCAGCACGGCCAGGCGGTAATACAGGTCGCGGCGGAATAGGCCTTTGCCCACTTGCGCGCCCAGGTCGGCATGGGTGGCCGCGATCACACGCACGTCCACCGGCACCGGGGTGGTGGAGCCCACGCGCAGCACTTCGCGCTCTTGCAGCACGCGCAGCAGGCGCGACTGCAAGGCCAACGGCATGTCGCCGATCTCGTCCAGGAACAGGGTACCCGTGTGGGCGGCTTCCACCAGGCCGGTCTTGCCGCCCCGGCGGGCGCCGGTGAAGGCGCCTTCTTCGTAGCCGAACAGCTCGCTCTCCAGCAAGCTTTCACCCAGCGCGGCGCAGTTCACGGCCAAAAAGGGTTGCGCGGCGCGGCGGCTGGCACGATGGATGCCTTGCGCCACCAGCTCTTTGCCGGTGCCGCTCTCGCCCATGATGAGCACAGTGGCATCGCTGCCCGCGCACTGGCGCGCCAGCGCCCGCAAGCGCTGCACGGCGGGGCTGTCGCCCACATAGTCGTCGATGCGCCAGCGCACGCCCGCGCCGCGCTGGCGCTGGTTGGCACGCAGGTGGCGGTCGGCGTTCTGGATGGTTTGCGGGTCTCGGCAGACCAGCAGTGCGCCGGTGAGCACGCCGTTTTCCACTATCGGCGCACGGCGTACCACCTGGGTACGGGTGGCCAGTTGCACAACGTCTTCGCTGCTCTCGCGGTGGATCAGGGTGGCGGTCATGTCGAGTTGCGGGGCCACAGCGCCCAGCGCGCGGCCGTGCAGCTGCTCAGGCTGCGCGCCCAGCAGCGCGGCCATGGTGGGGTTGAGCGCCTGGATGCGCTGGTCGCAGTCCACGGCAACCACACCGTCTTGCAGCTGGCCCAAAATCGTTTCCAGCCGCTGGTGGCGGGCGCGCTCGGCCAGGCGCTGGCGGGCCAGCAGCAGGGCCTCATTCAAGGCCTGCAACACGGCGGCGTCGGAATACAGCAGCACGCTGGCAATACCGGCCTCTTCGGCCAGGTCGGCCACCAACCCCGGCGCCACCACGGCGCCAATGCCTGCGGCCTGCAGGGCCTGCACGCAACTGCGGGCGTCCTCGGGCCCGTGGTAGTTGAACTGGGCAATGCCCGCGCCAAACTGGGCGTCGAACCGGGCCAGGTGTTCTGACGGCACGCCGAACGTGACCAAGGCCACCTGTGGCGACAGTGCCCGCGCGCGCGCCAGTGCGCCCAGCAGATCAAAGCCCCGCACTTCGATCATGGCGACGGGGATGTCCACGCGCTCACGTATCCACGCGCCGCTGGCGCCCGCCACCACCAGCGCGTCGATGGGCGTGCGCGCATGCAACGCCAGCACGGCATCGACAGCGGTGTCGAACGAGGCGCTGATGTGGTGGATGCGCGCTTGCCCCTCCAACCCGTCGGCCACGCGCTCTAGCACCCTACC